>CAKZYH010000191.1 GCA_937884725.1 uncultured Paracoccaceae bacterium | reverse complement strand
TAGGCGCCGTTGGAGAGGACGAGGACCTTTCCGTCGCGCGGGACGAACGAGCCCAGCATCGCCTCGACACAGTACGAGCCGGAGCCTTGGATGGGGACGCAGTCGTAGTCGTCGCGGCATTCTCCGAGGAGGGCGAGGATGGCGCTGCGGAGCGAGCGTGTCATGGCGCGGAAGTCGTCGTCCCAGCTGCCGAAGTCTTGCAGCATCGCTTCCTTGACGGATTGCGCCGTCGTCAGCGGGCCTGGGGTGAGCAGGTAGGGCTCGCCCAAGGCCGGCGCAGGAAAGGATGCTGTCATAGGTGCCCCCAGGGGTCGCAATGAGCGCAAGGTGTGGCGCGACAGCTCATTCGTAAAATCTTTATGTTCTATGGTGTCATAGCTACTGCCTATGGTAGATGATCGTCTGCGTGGAGGAGAATGGGGTGCGCTACACGCAGCTGCGCGCGTTTCATCATGTGGCGCTTGCGGGGGGCTTCTCGCGGGCGGCGGAGCTGTTGCAGCAGTCGCAGCCGTCGGTGAGCGAGCAGGTGCGGCGGCTCGAGGTGGCCCATGATGTGCTGCTGTTCGACCGTGCCGGGCGCAAGGTTCAGCTGACGCCAGCGGGCGAGGAGCTGTTTGCGCTCACGAAGTCCTTCTTTGAGATGGAAGGCGGGATTGCCACGCACCTCCAGCGAAGCCGTGCCGCGCTCGAGGGCCAACTTCGGATCGTTGCGGATTCGGCGGTGCATGTGACCGCTGCGATTGGGCGGTTTAGGGTGAGCCACCCGAAGGTCGCGGTCTCGCTGTGGTCGGGCAACACCGAGGAGGTTTTGGCGCGGCTGAGGGCCTACGATGCGGAGGTGGGTGTCGTCGGCAATATCGGGTCGGCGGCGGACCTTGACCAAGTGCCGCTGGGAGACACTCCGATCATCGCGATTGCGGCCCATGGGCTAATGCCGCACGGGCAAGACTCCATCGACATTCGCGCGCTCGATCACTGGCCCCTCGTTATGCGGGAGCCGGGGTCGCGCACCCGCGCCAAGCTTGAAGAGGAGGCTGCGCGGGCGGGGGTGGCGTTTCGGCCGGCCATCGTTGTGGAGGGGCGCGAGGCGATGCGGGAGGTTGTTGCGTCGGGCGCCGGGCTCGGGTTCGTATCGCGGGCGGAGTTTGGCTATGACAGTCGCCTCCGCCGGATCGCGATTTCGGGCGCAGAGCTTGGCATGGCCGAAACCCTCGTGACCCTGCGGGCTCGCAGCGATGTCCCTGTGGTCCGTGCGTTTTTGAACGTCCTCACATGAAGGTAGGGGCTGCCGGAGACATCACCCATGACTGATCGCCCTAACATCCTGCTCATCGTCACTGACCATTTTCGGGCGGATCTGCTGGACGGGGCGTTGCAGGGCGCTGTGCCGTTACCAAACCTGACCGCGCTTGCCGAGCAATCGGTCATGCTTCGGCGCCATTTCAGCGTCACCACCCCGTGCGGGCCGTCTCGCGTGTCACTACTCACGGGGCAGTATGCGATGAACCACCGGGCGGTGCGCAACGGCACGCCGCTGCGCCACGATACGCCGAACGTGGCGCGCACGCTGCGGGACGCGGGCTATGATCCGCTCCTGTTCGGCTACACTGACGTGGCGCAGGACCCGCGGGTTTTGCCGGCAGATGACCCGCGGCTGGAAAGCTATGAGGAGGTGCTGCCCGGCTTCACGGAAGTCGTGCGCATGCGCCAGGAGACCGACGACCGGGTCTGGCGCGACCACCTTCGCGCTCGCGGCTATGAGGTGCCGGGCGGCACGGCGCTTTATCGCCCCACCGGCGAGCGGATTTCGGACCCGGCAATCTACCGCGCTGAGGATAGCGACACGGCGTTTCTGACCGACCGCTTTCTGGAGCATATGGACGGTGTTGCGGACGGGTTTTGCGCAATGCTTGCCTACATCCGGCCGCACCCGCCTTTTGTGGCGCCAGCGCCGTGGAACACGCTGGTGGATCCGGCCTCGGTCCCTGCGCCGCTCGCGATGCAGGGCGACGCTGTGCATCCTTATGTGGCCGCGCTTCAGCACACGAAGCCTGCGGCGAGCACGGTCGAGGGGTTCCCGGACCTAGAGGCGACCCCTGAGATCGTGCAGGAGCTTCGCGCTGTCTTTTTGGGGCTGTGCGCGGAGGTCGATTTCCATGTCGGACGGGTGATCGATTGGCTCAAAACTTCGGGGCGGTGGGACAACACGTTGGTGCTGTTTACGGCCGACCACGGCGAGATGCTGGGCGATTATGGGCTTTGGGGTAAGGGCACGTTCCACGACGCGGCGTTCCATGTGCCGTTGCTTGCTCATGTTCCCGGCGCGGCGCCGCGCACCATCGACGCGATGACCGAGTCGATCGACCTTGCGCCGACGATCCTGGAATGGGCCGGCTGCCGGGTGCCGCACTCCAGGGATGGTC
>CAKZYH010000190.1 GCA_937884725.1 uncultured Paracoccaceae bacterium | reverse complement strand
CCGACGTTTATGGCGACACCCACGTGTCGGAACGCCACCGCCACCGGTACGAGGTCAACATGGCCTACCGCGAGCGGTTGGAAGCGGCGGGGATGCGGTTTTCCGGGGTGTCGCCGGATGGGGTGCTGCCGGAGACGATCGAGCTGGATGGGCACCCCTGGTTTATTGGGGTGCAGTTTCATCCGGAGTTGAAGTCGCGGCCCTTTGCGCCTCATCCGCTGCTCGCGGGGTTTGTGGCGGCTGCGGTGCGGCAGGCGCGGTTGGTGTAGTCAGGACAAGGGCGGGAAGTGGCGAATTCTACTTGCTGAACGAGCTAGCGTTCGTTTGAGCTTCCGAGCGGCTTTCTCAGACAGATCGCCGATCGCCAGCTGGCCATCAGTCGGCACTTGAGTGGCGTCTTCTATGCAGAAGAACTCCCAAAGAATTTCACCAGTGCGGACATAGAGCGACGTCCAAAACTGGCGCTTATACAGTCTCGAAGTTTCGAGCCGCGATGCCACGCATGCCACTTGCAAATCGATGAGATCATTTTCTGTTGCGAGCTGAAAACAAATCTGCCGAAAAAACATCTCACGCCTCTCAATGACATTAACTGGAGGCTTATTGGCTATGAGCAACGAAGACCTTGCCGCACCAGGAACATATACCTCAGAGCCTTCTGGACCCAAAATATATTCCAAGTCTAAAATAGCTTTGAGGAGGTCATCAACTTCAGGAGTGGACGTTCCATCGATAACAACACTCTGCAACCCTAGCTTGTCTTGCGAAGAGCATGATACCGAGTATGTAATTCCATCAATTGTATCAGGTTTTCGTTGACCAGCACCTTCGATGTTGGCAATGGTACATTGTACATTCGTAATTCTCTTCCGAGGCTGCCAATTGTCCAGGTCAGGGACGATCATCACACTTAGCGCGTTCAATGAGCCATCGCTGAGGGTACCGTAATGTACAATTGGGTACGCAGGATTGTCGTTGTTGGGCTCCGCAAAAAGCAGAGCATACCCCAGCGTGTTCACCAAAAAAGGGTGAATCTGGTCGAGGTTTCGGACAACGCCGACTACGCGGCTCACCCCGTTAACGTTCCTCGTTTCACCTCGACCCGGCGTGCTCGAGCGCGTGCGCTCAAGCCGGTCCTTGAAGTTCAAAACGCTGCGGGCAGACCATCCCCCACCGCGTGGCCCAGTGATCCCCCTGGCGTTAAGCTCAACTGCGATACCGTTCGCACTTGTGATCCCCGTCACTTCCAAATCATCGATGATATCTTTTATGGTCAAGTCCAGACTGGGAATGGTCGGAAAGGAGATCGGTGGTTTGTTTGTCACAGTGATCACAGTCGCAATAGGATGACGTATCAACGGAGAGACGAGCGCAGCGTTCTAGAGCATCAGTTCGCAGCCTTTGGTGCTAGAGCACGTTTTGCCGCCGTGTGTCGATTGCGCGCAGAGGGCGAGCTGAACGTGTCCGACCTCGCCACCAGCCTTGGCGTCACCGTATCTGCGATGTCAAAGCATATCGAAATCCTGGAAGAGGCCGAGCTTGTGTCTGTCCGTCGGGTCGGGCGCGAAACCAGAGTTTCGTTGGATGAAGAAGGCCTGGTGAGCCTCATGGATTTCCTCGACTTTCTCACGAAAAAGCCACAGTTGACACATCCTACAGAAATCTAATTTATTATTAATCGTTCCATTCGTTTACTAAAATTTATCGTGTAAATCGTTTCGTTTGCAAACGAAAAACGCCTGGCATCAAGTTTACATACGAATTGCACTTCCATCCCCACCACTTAAGATTTAACACCGTGTGGAATGCGGCGAAATGATGGTGGATAGGATGAACGATGGTAGACATCAAATGCCTGTTGAGTTTCATAAACAAAATGGACGAGGAGCGCCCAATCTGGGTCGGCTCTCACCGTTCGTCGATCCTATTCGCGGCTCTCGAATATGGCGTTGGAGCACAAATTATTAACGCCCACCAAATCGGTCCCATCTGGAGGGTAAATGGACTAACTACACATGGGCAGGCCATCCTGGCTGCAACTCCGCGACATTCTCCCGGGTGTATGTGCGCAAGAACCAGTTCCAGCACGACAAGCGAAAATAGTGTTCGGATAGTATCCTGACCGAGTCACCTACGCGGCGCCCGAAATCGAAGCTTGGACCCTAGCTATCGCATGCACATAGATGTATTGCGGTACCCAAGCTCTCTGATCTCCTCATCGAACCCAGTATAAAATCCAAAGATTTCATCGATTGCCGGTAGCGCATGGACGGAAGCGCTATTTGGCGGTGGTACGAATTGACGATTAAGCCTCTTGCACCCTGTGGTCAGAGCTTTTTGGTTGGCGAATCTCCTTCAATCTGGAGGAATAGGTTTCGAGCCCTTGATCGGGATACGATGAAGCCACGCAAAGCAACAGATAGCGATCTGCTGCAGGATGGATTGTCTCGTACCGAAGGAACGACCATGACGCCCCGGCTCATCACCCTTTTCGCCCTAGCCACCCTCGCCACTCCGGCCCTCGCCGACTGCGATGACTTTGACCTCGTCAGCGACGGCAGCCAGCGCAGCGTCGTCTTCGTCGGCGGCGATACCGTCGACTTCGGCGACCGCCGCGTCGGCAAGCGCGCCGTCACGCTCAACGGCAACGCCGCCGGCACCCACCACTGGGTCGGCACGCTCTACGACGCCACCGACGGCGCCGGCCTCACCGACCAAACCGGCGCCTTCCGCCTCAGCGATGGCGACATCCACTACCGCGCCCTGTGGGACCGCACCCGCTCCGCCCTCGACACCGACCAGCCCGGCGGCACCGGCTACACCGCCGCCATCATCGGCGG
>CAKZYH010000189.1 GCA_937884725.1 uncultured Paracoccaceae bacterium | reverse complement strand
AGACGCGGCGCATGGCGACCAGATCGCCGGGAACGGGGTAGCCGGCTTCGCGGCGGACGGTGATCGCTTGGTGAGCGACCATCATCATTTCGGCGGCGGCAAAAGTGTGGGTGAGGTAGGTGAGGTTGTGGTTGAAGCGCTGGGTGCGGGTGACGCCCCAACGCTCGCGCCGGCTTTCGGTGGACGCGATGAGGGTGCCGCTTTCGACGAGCGCGCGGCGGACGGCTTGGGCGAATGGGCGCAGGTTGCCAAGGTACGGTAGGACGTCGGCCGCGATGACGAGGTCGAACGGCTCGCCGTCCCAGCTTTCCAGAAATTCTATAGCGTCGGCGATGTAGAGGTCGTTGTAGACGCCGCGGTCGTCGGCGAAGGAGAGGATGGCTTCAGAGAGGTCGACGCCGGTGAGGTGGGCTGAGAGGTCCGCGAAGGCAACGCCGGCAAGGCCTGTGCCGCAGCCAAGGTCGAGAATGCGCACGGGGCGACTGATGAGGCCGCCAGCCATCGTGCGGGCGAGCGCTGGCACGTCGTAGCCCAGAAGGCCGACCAGGATCTCGTCGAAGTTTTCGGCTTGCTGGTCGAACAGCGTTGCGACGTAGGCGGGCGGGGCGCGCTGCGGGGTGGCGCCGCCGAGCGCGGCAAGGCGCATGACGACGCCGCAGTGGTCGTCAGGGTCCAGTTCGAGGCACTTTTTGAAGCCTGCTATGGCGCCGGCGGTGTCGCCGCGATCTTCGGCGGCGCGCGCTTGCGCATAGAGTTCGCCGAGGCGGTCCTGGTCGAAATCAGAGTCGAAATCAGCCATGGCCCGGTCCGCAGTGGAGCGGCGCACTGAGCCGCGCGCCGCTCGGGTGTAAGCTGGTTTAGATCAAACTTCTGGTTGAGGATCGCCTTCGGCAGGCTGAATGTCAAAGACCTCGTCCAGATCGTCCTCGTCGTCATCATCAAAGCGCTCGGCGAGCACGTCCTCACCCTGGGCTTGGCGCTCGGCTTCGTCCTGGCTGCGGGCGACGTTGATGGTGACGGGCACGATCACCTCAGGGTGCAGCACGAGGCTGACCGGGTGAAGGCCGATGGCTTTGATGGGAACTTGAAGGTCCACCTGGCGGCGCTCGACGCGGAACCCGTCGGCGCTCAGCACCTCGGCGATGTCGCGCGTGGACACCGAGCCATAAAGCTGGCCGGTTTGGCCGGCTTGGCGGATGGCGACAAACGCTTTGTCGCGCACGCGCGTGGCGAGCGCTTCGGCGATCTGGCGACGCTCGGCGTTGCGCGTTTCGAGCGAGGCTTTTTCGGCTTCGAACTTGGCGCGGTTATCGCGGTTAGCGCGGAGCGCCTTCCCTTGCGGCAGCAAAAAGTTGCGGGCGAACCCGTCTTTCACGCGCACTTCCTCGCCCATTTCGCCGAGTTTAGGCACGCGCTCCAAGAGGATGACTTGCATGGATTGTCTCCGATCTGTCCCGCGCTGAGGCGGTTAGGGCATGGCCCAGATGGCGGCGCTCGACCCGAGCGCCGGGAATGATTGTCGTTCTGCAGTCGTGTTATTTGATGACGTACGGCAGGAGGCCAAGGAAGCGGGCGCGCTTGATGGCTTTCGCAAGTTCACGCTGCTTGCGGGCCGACACTGCGGTGATGCGGGACGGCACGATTTTGCCGCGCTCGGACACGTAACGCTGCAGGAGTTTGACGTCCTTATAGTCGATCCGCGGGGCGCTGG
>CAKZYH010000188.1 GCA_937884725.1 uncultured Paracoccaceae bacterium | reverse complement strand
ATGAAAAGCGCCCGATCCGACATCAGAGTTGCGCCGTAGCCGATAGCGACGAGGCCGAGAAGGTTGCCGATCGAAACTTGGTGCTCTTCGATCCGAGGCACCGGACCGTCCGCACCTAGACACCCGGCCAACCAAGCGGTGACGCCGGGTGGGTGCATCGCTGCCGGTACCAGAAAGCGCTCGCCGCGCACGTCTGCCCAACTTAGCGTCTGACGGTCCGCGAACTTGTGATGTCGTGGTAAGGCGACCCGCACCGTTTCGGACCAAAGTATCGCCGTGTCGAGACCGGAAGTTTCGGCCGGTCCCATCAAGAACCCGGCATCCATCAGCCTCCCACGAATTGCCGCGACCTGATCCGATGGAGATGCCTCTGAAAAGCGCATCGATACTCCGGGGTGGTCACAACGCCACGCGTTAAGAAGTTCACGAAGGCGGCCACCAACGAGGGATTGGTAGAAGCCAACCGAGATCGTTCCCGCTTCCGAGGCCCCGGCGGTCGCGGCCTCACCGTGCGCTCGGTCCAGCTCCCGCAAAGCGCGCGCTGCGCGGTGGAGAAACTGCCGACCCGCTTCTGTCGTTCGCACTCCACCGGGTCCACGTTCGAAAAGCGAGACGCCGACCTGGTCCTCAAGCCTTGCAACCAGACGACTGACCGTCGGCTGCGGCATTCCCGTCGCTGCGGCCACACGCCGGAATGACCCGTGTTCGATCGCCAGCAAGGCTACGCGAAGCGCTGCTATATCAAGAGAAACAGCGGCTTCTGAAGATGGAATTTTGCTCATTTAGCTAATACGTCCAAAACCATAAATCTGATGACAATTCACCCAATCTTGAACCGCCTCAATATTGAGTATTCCCGGGCAAATATGGTGCACATAATTTGATTATTGTCTTCCAATCACTGCACCGGACTCAAAACAAAAACCGCGCGGGAACAATGAATGCTCTCGCCTCATGCTTAAAGCCAACGCTGTATCTAAGCCTTGCGGCACACGGCGGCGCCAACAACTCTTGTCAAACCATCGCTATACTGGGTTGAGGTCTATCCAAGCCTTTGCGTTCGCGAGCTTTTCTTAAGTTCGCCGAGCCGCCGTCAGACTTGCCAGCGGTCTGCGTCAGCGCTGCGGTACAAAACACAGCTTGCCTTGCCCGTCGCATCTGTGACCAGGATTTGCCCCGATGCCATTTTGGTATTCCTTGGCTGATTATAGATCAAAGAGGATAGCGGTAACTGGCTGTAGCGTATTTGTGCGAGAAGCCAATTGCTAGGTTCATCCCCCCTAGACAAGCCGCACCGCGCCCGTCAGTGAACCCCGGTTCAAGCCTCAAGCTTTGGAGCGGCCCTTTTGCGTGTCGTCATTGTCATCCCCGCGCGATACCAATCCTCGCGCTTTCCCGGCAAACCGCTCGCGGCGCTGAAGGGCGTTGGCGGCGAGGAGCGCTCCCTCATCCGCCGCACCTATGACGTGGCGTGCGAAGTGGCACAGGTGTCGGCGGGATCGGCCGCTGAGATCGCCGACATCATCGTTGCCACCGATCACGACGGCATTGCCGACCACGCCAAAGCCTTTGGCGCCACCGTCGCCATGACCAGCGTTGATTGCCGCAACGGCACGGAGCGCTGCGCAGAGGTGCAGGCGGCGATGAGCGAGCCCGCCGATCTCATCGTCAACCTGCAAGGGGACGCGCCGCTCACCCCGCCCGACTTCGTGACAGCGCTGATCGAGGCGGCAGCGCACACCGAAACAAGGGTTTTAACGCCCGTTTTGCGCTGCGATGCGCAGGCGTTGGAGCGCTTTAAGGCCGACCGCGCCAACGGGCTTGTGGGCGGCACCACCGTCACCACCGACGTCCACGGCCGCGGGCTTTATTTCTCCAAGGAAGTCATCCCCTACGCGGACAACCTGACCACCGAGGAAGACGCCCAAACAGTGCTTCACCATGTGGGCGTCTATGCTTATCGGCCGGATGCGTTAGCGCTCTATGCAAGCTGGGCGCCGGGCCAGCTTGAAACCATCGAGGGCTTGGAGCAGCTGCGCTTCTTAGAGAACGGCGTGCCCATCGATTGCGTCGAGGTGTACGCCAAGGGCCGGGTTTTTTGGGAGGTCAACAATCCGGTGGACGTGGAGCGCGCCGAGCTTGAGCTCAGCGCCAGGGGTATCGCCTAGGCTTCGCCCATGTCGCTTAGCGACGTGGTCGACACTTACAGGGCCATCCGGGCCACCGCCGATCCAAGAGTGGCCGAGCGCTTGTGAACCGATGCCGCTGGCAAATCACGCGCCGTCGCCCGTACGACCCCTCATCCATGAATGTCGCAAAAGATGATCCAAGTGCTAGCGCCCACTGGCGCGCATCGGCTAAGTGGCGTGCCCGATTAGAAAACAAGAAGGGAGAAGCCCGAAGGTGACCATCATAAAACGCGGTATCCAGCGCTTCTGGATCACTCTTTGTGTTGCACTCGCCCCAACGATCGCAAGCGCAAACAGCGACAAGCCGAACATCCTCGTTCTGTGGGGCGACGACATCGGCATCATGAATGTGTCGGCCTACGGCAAAGGCATCATGGGCTATCAAACGCCCAACATTGACCGCATCGCCAAGGAAGGCATGCTGTTCACCGATTACTACGGCGAACAATCCTGCACGGCCGGGCGCTCCACATTCATCATGGGGCAGACAGTCTTGCGCACGGGCTTGTCCAAAGTGGGTCTACCCGGTGGCCGCGCCGGCATGCAGATCGAAGATCCGACCATTGCCGGCCTCCTCAAAGCTGAAGGCTACGCGACAGCGCAGTTTGGCAAGAACCACCTAGGCGACCGCGATACGCACCTGCCCACGAACCACGGCTTCGACGAGTTCTTTGGCAACCTTTACCACCTCAATGCTGAGGAAGAGCCGGAGAACGAAGATTATCCGCGCGATTTGGTGCTGCCCAACGGCAAAACCTTCCTTGAGCAGTATGGCCCGCGCGGCGTGCTGCGCGTGACCGCCACATACGGTGAGGACGGCACGCCGATCCAGGACATCGAAGACACCGGTCCGCTGACCAGAGAGCGGATGGAAACTGTCGACGATGAGACGTCCGAAGCCGCCATGGAGTGGATCCGCGAACAGCACGCTGCCGGCGTGCCCTGGTTCATGTGGTGGAATGGCACACGGATGCACTTTCGCACTCACGTCAAAGATGAGCTGCGCGGTATCTCCGGCCAGGACGAATACTCGGACGGTATGGTCGAACACGACATGCACATCGGAAAATTCCTAGAACTCATCGATGAGCTTGGTATCGCCGACAATACCGTAGTATTTTACTCCTCCGACAATGGTGTTCACATGAACACTTGGCCGGACGCTGGCATGACGCCCTTCCGTTCGGAAAAGAACACTAACTGGGAAGGCGCTGTGCGCGTACCTGCGATGGTGCGTTGGCCCGGTAAGATCGAGGCCGGCACGATCTCCAACGAGATCATGCACCACATGGATTGGTTGCCGACCTTCCTCGCCATGGCGGGGCGCGACACCATCAAGGAAGACCTGATTGAAGGTGGCGTCGAGGCGATCGGGCGGGAGTACAACGTCCACCTCGATGGGTACAACACCCTCCCATACCTGTTGGGTGACGTGGACGAGACGCCGCGTCAGGAGATGTTCTACTTCACAGACGATGGGGCGTTGTCCGCGCTTCGCTTCGAAGACTGGAAGCTGATCTTCCTGGAGCAGCGGGTCGAAGAAACGCTACAGATCTGGGCTGAACCGTTCGTACCGCTGCGCGTGCCGCTGATCATCAACCTTCGTCGTGATCCGCTGGAGCGCGGGATGAAAACCTCGAACACCTACTATGACTGGCTGATCGACAGAGTGTATCTGCTCGTTCCGGCACAGCAGTACGTTGGGCGGTTCCTGCAAACCTTTACGGAGTTTCCGCCACGCCAAAAGCCTGACAGCTTCTCCATGGATCAAATCATGACGATCCTGGAATCCAACACCGGCGGATCAAACTAAGGTCGCGATCGCGCCGGCCGCGTGTGGCGTGGCCGGTGCCCGTCAGCAAAACTGAGGCGCTGTGTTAAATGCATGTGGTGCGCAGGCTCACGGCCGGACGCTCGCGCGCCCGTGCGAGGATGGAACAACAGGCAGGTGACGCGATGGTCAAACATGCAACAGCGTTCGGCTTTGCCACCTTCGGTGCAGCCGCATTTTGTGCCGGCGTGTTCCTGTCGATGGACGGGCGATCGCCGTCCATCGTGAGCGGCAGCGTCGCACAAGCGGCTGGCACGCCGACAGCTTGGCCAACGTGCCCCGTGCGCAGCGCGGACGGTCCAGACGAAGTGCTCATCCGCGCTGGCGTTTTTACGATGGGATCGGACACTGAGCGCCCTGAGGAAAAGGTCGCCCATCCCGTCGGCCTGTCCGCCTTCTATATCGATCGCCACGAGGTCACCAACGACCAGTTCGCCGCGTTCGTGGACGCGACAGGCTATGTCACCATTGCTGAGCGAGGTCTTGGCGACGTCGGACGCGGCCACGTGCCCGACGCCCTTCGACGCCCGGGCGGGATGGTGTTCGCCCCGCCCACAACGCCGGTCACAGACCTCACTGATGTCACCAAATGGTGGCAGTGGGTCGAGGGCGCGAACTGGCGTGAGCCTGAAGGCCCGGGCAGCACCATTGAGGGCAAAGGCAATCACCCGGTGGTGCAAGTCTCCATCGAAGACGCCTACGCCTACGCCAAGTGGGCGGGCCGCGCGCTCCCCAGCGAAGCCCAGTGGGAATACGCCGCACGTGGCGGGCTTGAGGGCGCCACCTACGCTTGGGGAAACACGTTCGATGAGCCCGACGGCACCAAAGCCACCACCTGGCAGGGTGCATTTCCCCATGCGGACGCCGCCATTGACGGAGCGCACGGTACAGCGCCTGTCGGCTGTTACGATGCGAACGACTACGGTCTCCACGATATGGCCGGTAACGTTTGGGAGTACGTCGCCAACTGGTGGGTGCCGCACCATGCCGGTGAATACGCCATTGATCCGAAGGGGCCACTGCCACGTAGCGCTGCGCCTTACGGCAATTTTCTGGGCCCACGCGTGACGGTGAAGGGCGGGTCTTGGCTCTGCTCGCCGATGTATTGTGCGCGGTTCCGCCCCTCCGGCCGGCAGCCACAAGAGCTTGCCATCAGCTCCAACCACATCGGTTTTCGGACAGTGCGCGTCGCCACCGGTTCGACCGCTCAATGATTGTTTCGATCAAGACCTATCGACAGCTTTCAAGTGATCGCGTCTTGGTGCCTTATGCGCAGCCCTTCGCAATCGTACTCAAAGCCAAGCAACACCGGCATACGGCCTGAAAAGACAATAAGAGATCTACGCATCATGAAATTCTCATCTGTCGTGCGCTGCCTCGCGGTGGCATGTGGTGTTCTCGTGTCGGCCGGCGCCGTGATGGCGCAGGGCTCGCCCACGGCAGCTCCCGCTGAGACCGCTCCCGTGACAGACGATCTGGCGACGCCGGCACAGAGCGCGGGAACCCAGCTCGCCCCAGCCGTTGAGGTGCGCAACGCGTTCGCCGAAACGCTGGGCGCAGCACCCCAAGTGCCCGGCGACATTGCAACCGCGCTGCGAGAGGCAGGTGACTGGCAAACCACAGCGCTGCTTCTGACCATACTCGGATTGGCGGCCGCCTTCGCCGGGCGTTGGGGCGGAACGCGTCTCCTCCGGCCCCTTCGCAACGCGGTCGACCCGAGCGATGCCGCAGCACGCGCCGAAACGGCAATCGCCTCGGTGATGACCACCATAGCG
>CAKZYH010000187.1 GCA_937884725.1 uncultured Paracoccaceae bacterium | reverse complement strand
TCGGCCGGGATGAGCAAGATGTTCGCGAGCTTGTCAGCAGCTTGATCTTGAAAGGAACACGTCTCATCCTTCTCGACAGCGTCCCGGTGCCCGCCTGGTGCGCCCACTTTGCGGACAGAAGCCACTGCGTGGGCTTGCCTTTCTCCGCCACCGACCTGGAGCAGGCGGTTCGGTCAGCAGCGTTCCCCTCAGACGATGACGGCCAGCATCTGACGCAGCGCCACGACTGATACAGATTAGGCATGCAGCTCCGACGAGGACTTTAACACCTTGTCACCATCGTCTTGCTCGATGAGAAACGCCGGCTCATCTTCGCTGGTGTTTCGCGTTACATCAGTGCCTTTAATCGTGACCGTTGTCTTGCTGGTAAATATTTCTCTGATTGTTCCTTCGGCGGAACCGTTGCCCCAGTTCCAGTTGACGCGCTGTCCGGCAGAGATATTTGCCATCGCGAACACTCCTTTGTCTTCTGAGACACAGTTGCGATCGCGATCACATGTTCCATCCTCCCGGCAATGTGGCGATCTTCAGGGTAACACCACGAGCTTATAAGAATTTTTTGGAACATATTTTGAGCTGATATTTTGAATTTATGAGCGGGCGTTGAACCCTGCGGTAAACATTACAGGAGACTATCATGCTTGGTTGGGCACTTGCATTTCTTGTTGTTGCGATCATCGCTGGCGTATTTGGTTTCGGCGGAATTGCGTCGGCCTCAGCTGGGATTGCTCAGTTACTCTTCTTCATCTTCGTCGTGCTGTTCGTCGTCATGCTCATCACGCGGGCGGTTCGAGGTCGCTCCATTTAGTATTGCTCACGTCTACTACGGTCAGGATTGAACAAACTAACGGTATGAGACATGGCGAACGCACTTGACGTCGTTCCCGAACGCCAGGAGATCAAAACTGGCGTTCGGAACACACAAACTATAGCAGAAGCACTGGCAGAAGTGCTGTCAGACACGTACGCGCTCATTCTGAAAACGCATGCGTATCATTGGAATGTTGAGGGGCCGCTGTTCTACTCTGTGCACAATCTGACAGAAGAGCAGTACACCGACATGTTCGAGGCAGCCGACGAGCTCGCGGAAAGAATTCGGGCGCTTGGACATCTCGCGCCGATGAAGCTATCCGCGATTACCGACACTTCGATCATCGCGGACCGCCAAACCACACCATCGGCGGGCGAAATGTGTTCCGACCTTGCACAAAACCACGAGCGGGTGGCGCACCGTCTTCACGCCTTGATCGAGGTTGCTGAAACCAATCGTGACATGGTCACAGCCGACCTTGCGACCGAGCGGTCAGCATTTCACGAGAAAGCCGCGTGGATGCTGCGGGCACTCTCTGCCCAGTAACGATTGCGGAAGAGGCAGCCTATCGTACGCGCTGCCTCTTCGGCCCCACCCCTGTCACGAAGTCGGGCTGCCCAAAAGCGTTTCAACAGACGCGAAGAACATGGCCTGGCTCACGGCGGACGCCACCTGATCCGTCTGATAGGGTTTGGCGATCAAAAATGTCGGTTCCGGCCGCGTTCCGGTAAGAAGCCGTTCTGGGAACGCCGTGATGAAAATGACCGGCACTGTCGGCAGTTCAGCCAGCAATTCATGGACGGCATCAATACCACTTGAATTGTCGGCAAGTTGGATGTCGGCGAGGATGAGGTCCGGGCGTTCACCTTGCCCTATGCGAACCGCTTTAGACCGGGTCGGCGCGATGCCAACAACCGCATGACCCATGCTCTCGACGATGGCTTCAAGGTCAGCCGCGATAATCCCTTCGTCCTCGATGATCAGAACGCGACCAGCAATCGCTTTAGCCATTTCGGCACGAGCTTGCTCAACAAGCCCTCGCGCGGCATCCGCGGTGGTGCCCAAAATACCGCCAACCTCCTGAAACGAAAAGCCTTCGACCGTGTGGAGCAGCAGCGCTTCGCGCGTATCTGGGGTTAGGGCCTGGAGGTTCTTATGGGCAGCAGCCTGCGGACCCGATGCCGCCTCGTCGACCAACGCGCGTCCTGCTTCAATCCATACACCGTGGAAGACATGGTAAAGCGCTGCACGCGAATTCAGTCGCGGGATCGGAAGAACGGTCGGTTCCGCTAAAATCGCTTCTAAAGTCATCGCCGCGAGGCGATCTCCCCATGCTTGTTCGCCGGCGAGTGCCCGGGCATAGCGGCGGAGGAAGGCAAGGTGCGGCGATAAGAGGTCGGACATCGTCTGGGGTGTTGTCGCGTCGCTCATATAACCTCCAAGCCAAGTCTCCTGGGAACAAGTGCGCCGCTCGCGCTTTGTTCCAGATGATGGACGCTTCGAACCCGAGCAGAGTGACGACAATGACGCGCGACATTGGGAAGTCGGGCAAGAGCCCGCCCGGCAGCTCGGAGAAAGAGGACCAGATCGACGCCAATCTGCGGCGCATGTTTCAGGACGACGCGAAGGAGGAATTGCCGAGCGAGCTCCAAAGTTTGCTAGATCGCCTGGACGAGGTGCCAATCCCCAAAGAGTTTGGCCGCATTCCGGACCAAGACGAATGAACCGCGCCGACGCTAAGGCCGAGCTGGTCGGCCACATGAAGGTGCTTCGCGCCTTCGCGTTGAATCTCGCGCGAGACCACAACACTGCTGACGACCTGGTGCAGGAGACCGTGCTGAGGGCCTGGGGAAACATGGACCAGTTTCAAGAAGGAACGAACATGCGCGCTTGGCTTTTCACCATCCTGCGCAACACGTTTTACGAACAACGGCGAAAGGCTGGCCGCGAAGTGGCTGATGCAGATGGAACCTACACCGCATCGCTCGCCGACAAGCCGACGCAAGACGGCCAAATGGAGTTGCGAGATTTCCGCGCCGCATTTCAACGCTTGCCGGCCGAACAGCGCGAGGTGCTGATGCTGATCGGGGCGCTACAGCACTCCTATGAGGACGCCGCCGCCATCTGCGGCGTCAAAGTCGGGACCATCAAAAGCCGGCTCAACCGGGCGCGAGAGGCTATCGCGGTCGAGATGCGCATCGGTCAGGGAGACACTGTCGCCGCAGCGGACCCGGTTGCCGACGCTGTTTTGTCTCAATCCATCAACAGCCGATGAAGGCCCGCGAGGCACCAGGTAGCGCACCCCGAATGCCCCGCTTCCAAACCACCCTATCGCTGCAGTTGATGCTGGTTCTTTCGATCGCGATCCTGCCGCTTGGCATCATCGCACTGATCCAGACGACGCGCCTTCAGGCCGAACTCGATCAGATCCATCCCGTCACTCTTCAGCTGCTCACAGCCGAATTGGCCCAGCGAGAACGAGAGGCCATCCGCGAGGCACTCGGCACAGCCCAGACCGTCGCAACATTCGCCGCGGAACTCACTGACGGACAGCGCGAGTGCAGTGAGCTCATGCAACGGGTTGTCGAGAACAGCGATGGCCTACTTGTCTTTGCGGGCTTGTTGCCGCCGTCAGGCGTCATGACGTGCTCTTCCTCCCAGAGAACCTTTGATTTCTCGGGTTTTCCGATGTTCGCATCCTTCATGGCGAACCCCAGAATAACCTATGAGATCAACGAGGCGGCTCCCCTTTCCACTCAGTCCGTCGTCATCGTTTCAGTTCCCTTTAACGGTGCGGACGGGACGTTTGCCGGCTACGTGTCGGTCTCGCTTCCACACACGCTCTTCAGAGGAGTAGAGACACCAGAAATCTCAGGCGCCCCCGCCATTCTCGCTGTTTTGAAGGGATCAGGCACCGCGCTCACTGCGTCAATCGACTTGGACGACGCGCGGGCCATCCGCGTTGACGGGCTAACACTCAGTGACCTCGTTCGTGATCGCTCACCGGACTTTGTGGGTACGTTGCCAGATGGGCGGACCGCTTCAGTCTCCAGCGTACCGATCATCGATGGGGAGCTTTACGCGGTTGGCGTGTGGGAAGAAGAGGTCGATCCCAACGGCGTTCTGGGCCGGATCGCAGAATGGCCGCCACTGTTTCCCCTCTTGATGTGGGTCACGAGCCTGGCCATCATCGCATTCTCCGTGAACCGCCTCATGGTCAAGCCAACGCGGCGGCTTGGCCGGCAGATGCGCAGGTTCGCTGCCAACCGTGAGCCCGCTCCCGCAGCCCCCCCACAACTGTCGAAAGAGCTGGCGGTCATCGACGCTGAGTTTCGCTCAATGTCTGCGCGCATTGTTGAGGACGAAGAGCAAATCCGCTCAACCGTTCACGAGAAAGACGTTCTCCTCAAAGAACTTCATCATCGCATCAAGAATAACCTGCAGCTCATATCCTCCATCGTGAACATGCAGGAACGCCAAACTCGTGACCCTGGCGCAGTTGTGGCTCTGAACGGCATCAACCGACGGATCGCGAGTATGGCGACCGTTCATCGACACCTTTATGACGCCGGCAACCTCAGCAACGTCATGGCCGACACTCTGTTGCCGCCCGTCATTCACCCTCTGTTTGATCTGGCGCCGCGGACGCAGACCGGCGCCTTGGCGGATGTTTCGATGCATGTAGATCAGATCCAACTCTACCCTGACCAGGCCTTGCCACTCGCGCTCCTCTCCGTGGAGGCCGTCACAAACGCCCTCAAGCACTCCGGAAGCGCAAAGTGCGAACCCATTTCGGTCCGCTACACTCTGCAGCGTACCGGAGACGACGTGGTCGAGCTGATCGTCGTCAACTCGATGGACCCATCGCGGGACGTATCCGGCGATCCCGATGGGCCACCGAGGTTTGGATCATCGCTAGGTGGTCGCCTTATCCGTTCGTTCGCACGGCAACTCAACGCCAAACTCAGCATGCACGAGACCGCAACAACCTACGAGCTGACGGCCAGCTTCAAAGCAATGCCCTTCAGCCCAGACGAACCGGCCGCCTTCGACCACCTGACTGAGGACGCCAGTCAACTGGACTGACCCGCATCGGCTACGACCTGTTTCTGGCCCAGGCCATGCCGTCACAAAAAGCGTGGCGTCGCGCGTAACAGCAGCCCCATCGGCGATCTGACGAATGATCGTATCTCGCGACAGCGTTTAGATCGTCTCTCATCCTGAACAATGCATATTTGTGGGAACATTCCGCAGCCGGCATCCTTCTTTTCGTGAAAGACGGCTATTCAAAGGAGCCTTCCATCATGGATATCATTCGGATCATCTTGTCCGTGATACTGCCTCCACTTGGAGTATTTCTGCAGGTCGGCATTGGCATCCAGTTTTGGATCAACATCTTAC
>CAKZYH010000186.1 GCA_937884725.1 uncultured Paracoccaceae bacterium | reverse complement strand
CGGCCGTCGCTATGGTGGTCGCCCGCTGTCGCTGGGCCGGGCGGCGGTTGGCCCGCCGCCCGCGCCGTTCTGGGATGTGCGGGGCGAGCGCGCCCCGCGCCAAACTACGTCAGAGCCGTCTCGCTGATGTCGACGCTGATCGACGCAGCTGCAGCCGGCGGGCCTTCCAGCCAGTTGAAGCGGTCGGTGGACAGCAGAACGAAGTGGATGACGATCGCCAGGATGAACAGGAACGCAAACAGAGCGATCAGGGTCCGGCGGGGATCAAATAGTAGCCAAGCACGCCACATGGTATGCGATCTCCTTGAATTAGCCGATGAAGGGTTGAGCGAGGGTGGCCACTTGGGTCAGCCCTTCCGACAGGGACGAATACCCGTCTTCGCCGGGGAGCCAGGGGCGCCACAGCCAAACGAGAATGTGTGCAACAACCGCCACGAGGGTGAAGCCCACGAAGCTGGCCATAAAGACACCGTGAAACTCTTTAGCCTCCTGTTCGGTGAGGCCGGACAGCGACACGGTCCGATCTGGCTCAAATGCCATATAAAGTTCCTCCAAATTGACCCACCACGGGTCGCGCTGCCTCAGCCGGAGCCGATGCAGCCATCCATGTCGCGGGGTTCCACGACCACACCTTCCCCACCGGTCGCCCGGGCGGGGAAGAGCTTAGTGCCGGTATGCAAAGGGCAGCGCTGAACGCGCCGTCGCCAAAGCCTCCTGCACAATCGAGCGCCGCGACGCCGTGGCGGGGCGGAGGAGCGTGCCTAAGCGCGCCACCGCAAACACCAAGACCAGTACAGCGACCGTCAGCGCGAAAATGACCCGGAACTCTCGCTGTCGGCCTTTAACGGGGTCGAGGGGCGTATCCTCGAGCCGCGTCTGAAGCATCGAATGCGCGGGAGCGGGTTGGTCAAACATCGTCTGGATCGTCATGCCGGTACCCTTTCGGCGTTGGAGACGTTGGCGGATCCCACCCCGCCCACGTCAGAAACTGAGACTGTTGTCGTGCCGCGAGCCTCGGCGCGGCGTTCGGCATCATCACGGAGGCGTTTCGCCGTGCTGATGCGGGTCAGAATGGGGGCCTTTTGGATGAGCTCTTCGAGCGCATCGGTAGCGGCCGGTTCCCATTGAAGACGGGGGGCGGCCGCAGGCGTTGCGGCCACAGCGTCAAGGTCTGACGCCAGCGGCAGGATGTGGAACAGCGCATCAAACAGCGCGTTGCACACCTCCTGCACCAAGTACGTCGCGCCCGCGTAGCCCATGAAGGGCGTGCCCGTGTGGCGCCGGATAATGGGAAGCGGGAAACTCGCCGGAATGAAGGCCGCTTTTGACCCCTGCTCGGCCATGTACATTTTTTCGTTGTAGCTGCCAAAAACCATGATGGGCGGGGAGGCGGCGAGGCCTTCCTGCACGGCGACATTGTCGATCTTTTTGCCGGGCCTGCGCACCGTGAGGTGGGTGCAGGGCATGCCAAGATCGTCTTCCAGGAAGAGGCGGACGCCGCGGGCGAAGGTCTCGCCGGCGATGATGGCAAAGCTTGCTGTACCGAAGAAGTCCTGCGTCACCGACCGCCACAGGTCCCAGATGGGCTTGAGCGTGGTGTGCTTTTCTTTTTCGATGAACGGCTCGGGGTCGAGGCCGAGTTCCGCGCCGAGCGCGCGCAGGAACGCGGTTGTCGAGTTCATGCCGATGGGGGCTTGGAAGTAGGGAAGCTCCAGCGCTTCGCAGAGCGCACGGCCGTACTCGCGGTAGAGGCAGACGTTGGCGTCGGCATCCACCAGGCGGGGGACTTGGGTGAGGTGCGCGCCGAGCGGGAAGACGAGGTTCACCTCAGCGCCGAGGCCTTCCACCAAGCGGCGGATTTCGGCGACATCGGACGGGCTGTTGAACATGCCGTAGGTGGCGCCGATGATGTTGACGCGCGGCTTTGCGCCCTCGGGGCGGGGCCGCGGACGGGGGCGTTTGCCGCGCTTGAGGCCGTGCTCGGTGTAGAGCCAGAGGAGCGCGCGGTTTGCGGATTGCCACTGATCTTCGTCGATCGTGCGCGGCAAGAAACGCTGAATTTTGGTGCCTTCGGGCGTAACGCCACCGCCGATCATTTCCGCGATGGAGCCGGTGACGACGACGGATGGTTCCTCGCCGTTGAGCGTTTCCCAGGCACGTTTCATGGCGCCCTCGGTGCCTTTACGGCCGAGCTCTTCTTCGGCAAGACCTGTAACGCAGATGGGGAGTTCATGGGGGGGAAGGGCGTCGGTGTAGTGAAGTACCGATGTGACGGGTAAGTTTTCGCAGCCGACCGGGCCGTCGATGATGACTTGCAGGCCCTTAAGGGCGGTGAAGACGTAGACGGCGCCCCAGTAGCCGCCAGCACGGTCCAAATCGCGGATCAACATCAGGCGCCCCCTCCCGGATCGTCGATGATTGAGCCGGCGACGACGTCGGACTTCTTGGCGTCGCTGCCGATGATGGTTTTGCCGCGCTTGCGCACACGCGGCGGCTTGGGCGTGTCGGACCAGATACCGGCCGCGTATCCGGTGCCGACGCCCTGGAAGAACTCCTTCATGGAGCCCATGCGCTCTTTGCGGGCGATGGCTGTGTTGACGACGTCGGCGAGTGAGCCGGCGCCTGCAGGGCCCATGAGCGGGCGGGCGGAGATGAGGTTGGTGAAGTAGAGCGAGGGGATCGCTTGCTCTTTGGCCTTCTGCACGACCGGGGTGGTGCCGATGGCAAGGTCGGGCTCGAAGGCGTCGATGGCCGACAGGTCCTGCTCCAACGAGGCGCGGTAAGTAACCGGGATGTCGTGCGCTTCGAGCCACTCGCGGTCCGGGTCGGAGAAGCGGGTGCGGGGGCAGGCGGTGCCGACGTAGCGCACGTCAGCGCCCGATTCGGCGAGGAGGCGCGCGACGAGAAGCTCGGAGCCCTCATAGCCGGAGACGGTGATGCGGCCATTGATGGGCTTGCCCGATAGCGCGCCCTTGATGGCGGCGTCGGCGCGGTTTTGGGCGTCTGCAATGGTGCCTGGTGCGATGCCGGCCGCTTCGCCGATGTTCTTCAGCCACGCGCGGGTGCCTTCGCGGCCCACCGGCGCGGAGCCGACGACGGGTCGGCCAGCTGCCTCGAAGGCACGGACCGAGGCGGTGTAGAAGGGGTGGATGGCGGCGACAGCGACACCGTTGAGAGCGGCGTAGAGTTCGCGCCATTCGCGGGTGGGGACGACCGGGCCGGCATCGAGGCCCATTGGATCCAACAGTGCTGCGATGCCCATGGGGTCGGCGGGGAACATCTCACCGAGCAGTGTGATGGAAGGGCGGTCGGACTTGCGGTTCGGCGTCGCAACGGGACCGGCTTCGGCTTCGTTGCGGGCGAACTCCAGCATGGCGCCGGCGAGAACATCCTTCGCTTCGGCGTGGGTGGGAACGCCGAAACCCGGCACGTCGATGCCGACGATACGCACGCCGTTAATGACGTCGGGCAGCAGGCGCAGGGGGACGCCGGATGCGGTGGGAACACAAAGGTTCGTGACGACGATGGCGTCGTAGAGTTCGGGGTCGGCGAGCTCGTGGACCGCGTCTCGGATGTCCTCGAATAGCTTGCCGGTGACGAGCGTTTCGGAGTTGAACGGCACGTAGCCTACCGTGCGGCGGGCGCCGTAGAAGTGTGATGTGAAGGTGAGGCCGTAGACGCAGCAGCCGGAGCCGGACAGGACGGTCGCGGTGCGGCGCATGCGCAGGCCCACGCGCAGCGATCCAAACGCGGGGCACATGGATTGGGGCTGGTCGTGCGGCCCCATGGGATAGTCTTCCCGGAACTTTTCTAGGAGTTCGCGATTGCCGGCGGCTTCCGCGCGCGCAGCCATCTGTTCTGCGCCGGCATGGCAGCCGCCAGCGTCCTCCTGGGGGGGATCGCGCAGCGGGTTATGGTCAAACACCTGATCCATTTACGCCTCGTCGTAAATGACTTCCAAGGACGCTTTGGGCTCGTAGCTCACACCGCGCATTTCGGAGGCGGTGGCGGGGGTCAGCGTGACGTTCCCGCCGGTGGTTTCGGCGTCGAAGAGGGCGAGAAGGCCATCTTGATCGAGCGGCGTGGGGTGTTCGGGCGGCGCTTCGGCAACGTTGAGTGCAAGGTCTTCGAAGATCTCGCCCCACTCGCCGCCGGGGTAGCCGATGATTTGATAGTTCGCGCTTTTCTTACGGATGTCCTCGTGGGCGGGGATGGCTTGGAGGACGGGAATGCCCACCGCGTCGGCGAAGGCCTGGGCCTCTCCGGTGCCGTCGTCCTTATTAATGACGAGGCCCGCGACGCCGACATTGCCGCCCAATTTGCGGAAATACTCGACGGCGGAGCAGACGTTGTTGGCGACGTAGAGGGATTGGAGATCGTTGGATCCAACTACGATGACCTTCTGGCACATGTCCCGTGCGATGGGCAGGCCAAAGCCGCCGCACACCACGTCGCCCAAAAAGTCGAGCAGGACATAGTCAAAGTCCCACTCGTGGAAGCCGAGTTTTTCTAAAAGCTCGAAGCCGTGGATGATGCCCCGGCCGCCGCAACCGCGACCCACTTCAGGACCGCCGAGTTCCATGGCGTAGACCCCGTCGCGCACAAAGCAGACGTCGCCGATTTCGACTTCTTCGCCGGCGAGCTTCTTCTTGGTGGAAGTCTCGATGATCGTCGGGCAGGCCTTGCCACCGAAGAGCAAGCTTGTGGTGTCTGACTTCGGATCGCAGCCGATGAGCAGGACTTTCTTGCCCTGCTGGGCCATCATGTACGACAGGTTCGACAGGGTGAACGACTTGCCGATCCCGCCCTTGCCGTAGATGGCGATGATTTGGGTTTCTTTGGTGACCTCGCCGCGGACCGGTTTGTCGGGCGCGCTTTTGGCTTCTGCAGACAGGCGCGCGTCGTAGGAGGCCTGAGCCAAAGCACCTTGGGACATGTCGTTCATGACGGCCTCCAGTTGAGGACCATTTTTAGGCAGTCCGGGTCTGTGAATGCGGTGGTGTAGGCGTCGGCGGCATCGGCTGGCGTTGCCTGATGCGTCACGAGGCCGTCGAGGGATAAGCGACCCGCGTCGATGAGGTCGCGCACCGCTGCCAGATCAAGTGGCGCCCATTCGGCAGCTAGAATCAGCGAGATTTCCTTCATGAAGGCCGCGGGAAATGCGAACGACATGCGCGCTGAATAAAACCCGGCGAGGGTGAGCTTGCCGCCTTTGTGCA
>CAKZYH010000185.1 GCA_937884725.1 uncultured Paracoccaceae bacterium | reverse complement strand
CCTCCCGGGCGGCGGCGAAGGCGGAGCTTGCCCGCATCGGGCGGTTTTATGGGACGCACTCGATGCTGATGCTTGATCCAGTGACCGGCCGCCCAAGCGCTGAACTCACACCCGAAACCGGGACGGAGAGGCTGTTCGACTACTACGACCGGCTGCTGAGTGGCGAAGAGCGCGTGGACCTTGGCGAGCATGCGGTGTTTTGACGGCGCCGTTATTGCCGCTCGAAGATGGCGCGGCCGATCGGTTTGATGCCGTCGGCGAAGACAAAGGCTGGGTGGCTGGAAATGCGCACCGATTGGCGCGGCTGTGTGTCGTCGGTGCGTTCATAAAAGGTCTCGCCACCGGCCGTGCCGGCGTCCCAGACCAAGAGCGGCACCTCGAGCCTGTCCACCCAGCCATCGCTGCTCCGTAGGTCGACGCTCACGCCAGTGAACCAGTCTGGTGACGGCGCTAGCATGGTGACGAATGATACCAAGTAGTGGCGCTGTGTGACGTCGACGGTGAGGACGATCTCTCCCGGGACGGCGTCGAGGTGAGGCCCTTTGATGACCGAGCCGACGCGCCCGCGATCTGCGGCCTCTTGGAGTTCGGCGCGCAAGAGCCGGGTCCGGCCGCGCTCAGCGACAGACTCTAGGCCGCTCGACGCGGTGTCGCCGTCGCGAAACAGGCTGTAGCGGCGGTGGTGCACGGCGCCGATGATGGCTGTGAGGTGCGCGCGGTCTGGAAAGTCGAGCGGGTGAGTTTGGGCCGACCAGTCCACATCCAGCGTGACGCGGTAGGTGACCGGTTGAGGTTCGCTCGCCTGTGCGCTCGATCCCAGAGCGCACAGGCATACCGCGACGAGCCATGCTCGAAGCGTCCCCATCACCCCTTGGAGGCGCGGTAGCGGGCCATGTTTTCCTCGTTGGCGGGATAGAGCCCGGGCAGCTTTGCGCCGCCGCGCACCTCGTTGATGATCCATTCTTCGAGGGCTTCCTGCTCCACCGACGCGTCGCGGACCTCGTCCACCAGCGCGGCGGGGATCACGACTGCGCCATCCTTGTCGGCAACGATGACGTCGCCCGGGAAGATCGCGACGCCGCCGCAGCCGACCGGCTGGTCCCAGCCGACGAAGGTGAGGCCCGCCACAGATGGGGGTGCTGCTGCGCCCGCGGCCCATACTGGCAAGCCGACGTCGAGCACGCCCTCCAGATCGCGCACAACGCCGTCGGTGACGAGCGCGGCGACGCCTTTGACAGCCATGCGCTGGCACAAGATGTCCCCGAACACGCCAGCATCGGTGCAGCCGAACGCGTCGACGACGGCAATGCAGCCCTCAGGCATCGCTTCGATGGCGCCGCGGGTGGAGTTGGGCGAGGACCAGCTCGCGGGGGTTGCAAGGTCTTCGCGCGCGGGCACGAAGCGCAACGTGAAGGCGCGGCCCACCACTCGGGTTTGGCCTGGCCGCAGGGGAAACGCCCCGCGCACCCACACATTGCGCAGCCCCTTTTTCAGAAGCACGGTGGTGAGCGTTGCCGTGGTTACGCCTTCGAGCGGCTTCAGCGCGGCGATGTCGTCGGTCATCGATCTTGTCCTTAAGAGTTTGGCGGCGCCAACAAACAAGCGTCTCGGGCGGCCCAACTTTCATCTGGCGTGGCGCGGCGACTGCGCCACCCCTGGTGTCGTCGGCCGCGCGATGCTTACGCTTTGTGCAGTCTTGCCCAAGGGCGGCAATGCGCACCTCTTGTAAGCGCCACTTACAAATTTAGCTGTTCCCTCTGGGCCGGGGCATCCGGTCACCCTGACTAAGCGATGGCGGAGGTCCCGTGAGCGACACTCAAGGACAGCGCGTAAGCCCGGGCACCCCGGTGGTATCGGTCCATGATCTCGACCTGACGCTGGGCGAAGGTTCACGCCGGGTGCATATTTTGCGCGGCCTAAACCTGACTGTGAGCGGCGGCACATCGCTCGCGATCGTTGGGCCTTCGGGGTCCGGCAAGTCGAGCTTGCTGATGGTGCTGTCAGGGTTAGAGCGGCCCACGAAGGGCACGGTGAGCGTTGCGGGCACTGAGCTTGGTGCGCTCGCCGAAGACGACCTCACCGCATATCGCGGCCGCGAAATCGGTATTGTGTTTCAGTCCTTCCACCTCATCCCGACCATGACGGCGCTAGAAAATGTGGCGGTGCCGCTGGAGCTTGCCGGGATTGACGATGCGTTCGGCAAGGCGGCTGAGGAGCTGACACGGGTTGGGCTTGGCGAGCGGCTCAACCACTATCCGAAGCAAATGTCGGGCGGCGAGCAGCAGCGCGTTGCGATTGCCCGTGCGTTGGCGCCGGAGCCGGCGCTTGTGCTGGCGGACGAGCCGACGGGTAACCTTGATGAGACGACCGGCGATGCGGTGGCTGAGACGCTGTTTGCCGCGACCGCCGCGCGGGGCAAGACGCTGATCCTCATCACCCACGACATCGACCTTGCTCGCAAGTGCGATGCCATCAAAGTGATGCGCGATGGGCGATTGGTGGATCATGCGGCGCCGTCGCAGACCAACGCTGTGGCCGCAGAGTGAGCGCCGCGCCGACGCTGAAGCCAAGCCGACTGCCGCTTTTCCTGCGCTTTGCGCTGCGCGAACTGCGGGGTGGTTTGCGCGGCTTTTACATCGTGCTTGCGTGCATTGCGCTGGGTGCGGGTACGATTGCTGCGGTGAATTCGCTGGCTGAGGGGCTGGCTAAGAGCATCACCGAAGAGGGCCAGGCGATCCTGGGCGGGGACATGGCGTTTTCGCTGATCCACCGGCAGGCGAGCGATGAGGAGCTTGCTTTCCTGGAGAGCATCGGCACGCTGTCGACCGCGGCGACGCTGCGCGGCATGGCCCGCATCAGCCCCACCGATCAGACGTTGGTCGAGGTGAAGGGCATCGATAACCTTTACCCGCTCTATGGGAGCCTCGATCTCACCTCCGGTGCGACCGCTGCAGAGGTACTGACCGGGGCGCCGGAGGGCACCGTTCCCGCGCTGGTGGACGAGAGCTTTTTGGCCGCCCGCGACATGTCCGTCGGCGATCAGTTCGACCTTGGCAACTTGCGCCTCACGGTGATGGACACCATTAAGCGGGAGCCTGACCGGCTGGCGGGGGGCGTCGCGTTCGGGCCGCGCGTGATGGTTCCACTGGATGCGCTAGCAGCCTCTGGGCTGACGGACCGCGGCAGTTTGGTGCGGTGGCGCTACCGGGTAGCGGGGCCTGACGGCCCGCTTAGCGACGTCGCGATTGCAACGGCGGCGGTGACGGCGGAGGAGACCTTCCCGTCGGCGGGCTGGCGCATCGAAAGCCGAGCGGAGGCGGCGCCGGGCCTGCGCGACTCTATCGACCAGTTTGCCCAATTCCTGACGCTGGTGGGCCTCACATCACTCGCGGTGGGCGGCATCGGCGTTGCCAACGCTGTGCGCTCCTACCTTCTCAACAAGCGCCCTGTCCTTGCCACACTGCGGACCATGGGCGCACCGGCCGGCCTCGTGTTCCGCATTTACATGACGCAGGTGCTGATCATCTCCGGCGTTGGGATCGTGATTGGGCTGTGCATCGGCGCAATCACCCCGCCGATCGCCGCCCTGCTGCTGGATGGTCTGTTGCCGGTGAGCGCGCTGGAGAGGGTGTTCCCGGTCGCACTCGCCTTTGCCGCTCTGTTTGGCCTTTTGACGGCAATCACCTTCTCGCTGCTCCCGACAGCGCGCGCCGTGGCGGTGCCGCCGGTTGCGATTTTGCGAGAGGATGAGCCTCCCGCCGCGCTGCCCCGGTTCGCTTGGGTTGGGCTTGCGGTGTCGGGCAGCGCGTTGTGCGCGCTGATCTTGTTTACCGGCTACGATATCCGGCTCGGTGCGTCCTACATCGTGGGGGCGGCGGCGTTGTTTGTGGTGCTGCGTATTCTCGCCAGCGCGATCCAGTGGGGCGCGAGCCGGTTGCCGCGGTCGCGCTCGCCCATTGTGCGAATTGCCATTGCCAACCTTCACCGACCCGGCGCGCTGACCCCGACGGTGACGGTGGCGCTCGGCTTGGCCCTGACGCTTCTGGTGACGCTGTCGCTGGTGGATGCAAACATTCGCAACGCGCTCGTCTCTCGCCTTCCGGACCAGGCGCCGACCTTCTTTTTTGTCGACATCCAAGACCGCGAGAAGGACGCCGTTTTGGAGCTTCTCGACGAGACCGCGCCGACAGCGAGGATCGCGAGCGAGCCGCTGTTGCGGGGGCGCATTGTGTCGATCAACGGCGTTGCTGCGCGCGATTGGCCGCCGGGCGAAGCGGACTGGGTGCTACGGGGCGACCGCGGGATCACCTATTCCGGCGGGCCGCCTGACGGCAGCACGGTGGTCACCGGTCGATGGTGGGACCCCGATACGACTGAGCGGGAGGTGTCGTTCGACGACGAAACCGCACTGGAGCTTGGGGTGAAGGTTGGTGACGTGGTGCGGGTGAATGTGCTTGGCCGCGAGGTCGAGACCACCATCACCAATACGCGGACCGTCGAGTGGGAATCGCTTGGCATCAACTTCGTGATGATTTTCTCGCCCGCGACGTTTGCCGGCGCGCCCCATGGGCACCTCGCCACGCTGACGCTCCCTGGCGAAGACAACGAGGCCACCGAAGTCGCGGTGTTGCGGCAGATGACGGAGACGTTCCCCACCGTCACGACGATCCGCGTGCGTGATGCGCTGGAGACGGTGAACAGCCTGGTGCGGGACCTTGCGTTGGCTATCCGCTCTGCCGCGGCCGTGACGCTGGTGGCGAGTATATTGGTGCTCGCCGGGACGCTGGCCGCTGGGCATTCGGCGCGGATTTACGATGCTGTGGTGATGAAGACGCTGGGGGCGCGGCGACGAACGATCACGTTTGCTTATGCGCTGGAGTATCTCCTGCTGGCGTTGGCTGCGGGGGTGATCGCGGTGATGTTCGGCGGCGTTGCAGCGTACTTGATCGTGACGTTCATCATGAAGCAGCCGTTTGTGTTTATGCCCTCCATCGCGCTCGGGCTCACTGTTGGCGCGGCTGTGGTGATCGTTGCGCTTGGGCTGATTGGGACCTGGCGCGCGTTGGCGGTGCCGGC
>CAKZYH010000184.1 GCA_937884725.1 uncultured Paracoccaceae bacterium | reverse complement strand
AAGTCGCAAATCGATCAGTGGAACGCCGACATCGCCAAGATGGAAGCGCAGATGAAGGACACCACCGGCGAAGTCGAGCGCAGGTACGCTGAAGGCATCGCCGAAGCCTCCAGCCAGCGCGCCCGCGCGCAAGAAAAGCTCGCCGAGAGCCTGAAATACACCACCGACACTTGGGACAAGGCCCGCCACGACATGGAAGCGGCTTGGAAGGACGTTTCGGACGGCTTCACCAAAGCCTGGCGCCGCTTCGAATAAGGGCGCGCCATCTGACCGTGGTGCAAGAGATGGCGCCACAAAGTCGGCGGCTTGGAGCTTTTCGAAAACGGGCGGTGTGCGCTTTCGAAAAGTCGATTACGCCGGAGTTTGGCCAAGGTTGGCTCAGCGGAAAGAGCGGACCTGCGCCCCCGGCGGGAGCCGGCCATTTGCCGCCGTTCACAGGCGCCGTGGCGAGCCTCCGGTTCGGGCATGAACTTCAAAGTCTTGGTCGGGGAAGCAGTTTGCGCAGAGGACGTTTGGCCAGACCGCTGGCTGAACTCCGGGAAGAAGCCTATGCCACCCAACGCTGACTTGCTGAAGTTGGTTTACGGGGCCTTGTCCCGTGTCGGAGCACCGCGCCAGATCGACTGGCGCGAAGACTAAAACCGAAAAACGAAAGTGGAGGAGATCATGACCATCCTGAAAACAGCCGCCGCCACGCTTTTGGCTGCCACGGCCCTCAGCGGTGCAGCCTTTGCCGAAGCGACGGAAATGCGCTGCAGCCACCAGTTGCCGCCGGCGCACCACATCGCCAAGGTAATCGACCGGTGGGCCGACGAGATCGAAACCCTTTCCAACGGAGAGATCGACGTCCAGATCTTTGGTGCCAACAGCCTGGTCGGCGCGCGCGAGAACATCGCCTCGGTGGCCAAGGGCAACATCGAATGCGCGTTTTCTATCAACCCGCAGTGGGGACGCACGCTGCCGATCATGAACGTCACGCTGAAACCTTACGCCGTGACGGATATGGAGACCCTCGCGGCTTGGCCTGGCAGTGACGCCGCCGCGTTTCTCGAGGAAAAGCTACTGGAAAAAGGCGTGCAAAACGCTGTCTGGCTGTTCACCACGCGCATGACCGCGATGACCTCTAAAGGCTCGCCTCTGATCACCCCCGAAGACTTCGAAGGCGTAAAGATACGGGGCCTGAACCCGGTGGCCGACGAAGGCCTGGTCGCCATGGGCGCCGCCCCTTCTGCCATGTCGGGCTCAAAGGTCTATGAAGCGCTCTCCACCGGCGTGATCGACGCCGGCATGACCGACATTGCCGCCGCTTACTCGCGCAAATACTATGAGGTGCAGGATCACGTCACAGTCGTGCCGCTCTTCAGTGTGTTCTTCCATGGCTACCTAAATCCGAGCTGGTACAACGGACTGACCGACGCGCAGAAAGCGGCGATCTCAGAGGCCGGGGCCAAGGCCGCGGAATGGGCGGTGGCCGCGTCGGAAGAGGCTTCCGCCTCTGCTCCCCAGCAGTTGGCCGACAACGGCATGAAAGTACATTTCCAGACGCCCGAGGAAGAAGCGGCCTGGAAAGCGGTGATGGTGCCGGCGTTCGACAAGTCGTTTGGCGACGCCACCGGCGCGGACGGCGTCAAGCTGCTGGAACTGGTGGGCCAGATCTCGAACTGACGTGAAACTGGATCAAGACACGGATGCCTCTGAGGCCTTGCCGGTCTCAGGGGTGGAGCGCTGGGTGCGCCTGCTGACGCTAGCGGGGGCGGGCGTGGCTGCGCTCTTGGTGCTCACCGTCTTCGGCGTCGTCACCTACAGTGTCTTCATGCGTTATGTGCTGGGCACGCCGGTCACGTTTTCCGATGAACTCAACGGGTTTGTCGTGGTCGCCATGGTGGCCTTGGGCGCGGGCGAAGTTCTTCTGCGCAACGAACACTTTGGGGTCGATCTTCTGACCGAACGCGCCGGACCGCGCGCAAAGTGGTTCGTGGAGCTTTGGGGGATGGTCGGCGTCATCCTCGTGGCCTCTGCGGTGCTCTACAGCGCTATCCTCATGGTGCAGTTTTCTTATGATTTCGGCATCTATTCAGACGGTTATCTCGGCGTCCAAATGTGGATCCCGCAAGGTTTTCTACTCATTGGCATGGCCATCCTGATCCTGGCCGCCCTTGCCCGGATCGTCACTCTTCTGACGGTGCGCCGCCTGTGATGACGTTTCTGATTCTGGCCGGGCTGATCGTCCTCCTGTTGACCGGCATGCCGATCTTTGCAGGTCTCGGGTTGACCTCATTGATCATCATGATGCTGACCGAAGGCAACGTGAACAGCGCCGCCGACACGGTCTTCGCCAAGCTCAACAACGGGCTTTTGACCGCCATCCCGATGTTCGCCTTCATGGCGCATGTCATGATCCGTGCCGGCGTGGTGAAGGATCTTTATGACGCGGCCAACGCGATGGTCGGTCATCTGCGTGGTGGGTTGGGCGTCGCGACCATCCTGTCTTGCACGATTTTCGCTGCGATTTCAGGATCTTCCGTAGCCACTGCGCTGACGATTGGCTCCACTGCCATCCCGCAGATGAAGCGCTACAACTATCGCCCCAGCTATTCCTACGGCGTCATCGCAGCAGGCGGCACGCTGGGCATTCTGATCCCGCCGTCGGGGCCACTAATCCTTTATGCCATCGTGACCGAAGCCTCGATTGGTGCGCTGTTCCTGGCCGGCTTGATCCCAGGCATCATGATGGCGGCAATCTTTGCCGGCTGGGCCATGATCAGCGCCGGATTTGGCGGCGCAGTCGTGGCGCAGCCCTTTGCGGGTATGGGCGTCATCTGGGCGCGCATGAAGCAGTCCATCTGGGCGCTCCTGATGCCACCCGTTGTCCTTGGCGGCATCTATCTTGGCATTTTTACCGCAACCGAAGCAGCCGCCATCGGGTGCCTCTATGCCCTCATTGTCAGCGTCGCAGTCTACCGGAATTTCGGTCTGCATGACCTCTGGATCACCGCGTTTGAGACGGTGCGCACCACCGCCATGCTGTTCATGATCCTGGCGGCCGCGGCGCTGTTCGGGCACGCTGTGACCATCATCCGCCTGCCGATTGAGATCGTCGAGCAAGTGACGGCCATCGGCTTGAGCCCTGCAATGTTTGTGGTTGCGGTGATGCTGCTCATTCTAGTCTTAGGAATGTTCCTCGAGACTATCTCGATCATCCTGATTACGACGCCGATCGTCTTTCCGGTCATGCTCGCACTGGACATCGACCCGATCTGGTACGGAATACTGCTGATGATTAATCTCGAGCTGGCGTTGATCACGCCGCCAGTGGGCATGAACCTCTTTGTCATCAAGGGCATCGCCAAGGCTCCCCTTTACGACGTCATTCGCGGCGCCCTGCCCTATGCGGCGCTGATGCTTGTGGGCTTGATCCTTGTCTTTGTCTTTCCTGCCTTATCCACTTGGCTTCCACGGGCCGCAGGGTTTGGCGGTTGATGCACGCCGGGACTCACGAAAGACCAGCCTTGAGAACCATTGCGTCACAGGGACGATGCGTCGGCGAGGCCTGGCCAAGCGACAACGCCTAACCGCCGATCACATGGCGGGAACGTCCGCTCAGTGGACGGTTGCACTCGGCGAAACGAACGCCAAAGCTCTGCCCTAAGGTCAGGCCACCGGCTAGCTTGCCGCCGATGACCCACAGAACAACCAGACGGACTACTCCATCACAGGGATCGAGAACTCGGCCCCCTCCTTCACACCGCCCGGCCAGCGCGATGTTACCGTCTTGGTACGCGTATAAAACCGCACCGCGTCAGGCCCGTGCTGGTTGAGATCGCCAAAGCCTGAGCGCTTCCACCCACCAAAGGTGTGGTAGGCGAGCGGCACAGGGATCGGCACGTTCACGCCAACCATCCCCACCTCGACCTTGCTCACAAAGTCGC
>CAKZYH010000183.1 GCA_937884725.1 uncultured Paracoccaceae bacterium | reverse complement strand
CAAGCCAAGAACGGCATGGCCATGCTGTTCATCACCCACGACCTTGGCATCGTCCGCCGCATCGCTGACCGCGTCGCCGTGATGACCGCCGGCAAAATCGTCGAGACCGGCCCGACCGCCAACGTCTTCGACAACCCGCGCCACGCCTACACGCGCCATCTCCTCAACGCCGAACCCAAGGGCCGCGCCGCAACCATCGATCCCGACGCACCAGAAGTCGTGCGTGTCGAGGACCTCAAGGTGCACTTCCCCATCAAACGGGGATTGATGAAGCGCACCGTGGACTACGTGCGCGCCGTCGACGGCATCGACCTCACCGTGCGCAAAGGCCAAACGCTCGGTGTTGTCGGCGAATCGGGCTCCGGCAAAACCACCCTCGGCTTTGCCATCCTTCGTCTGATCGGATCGAAGGGCCAGATCGTCTACATGGGCGAGCGTATCGACGAGCGGTCCTGGGCCAAAATGCGCCCGCTGCGCTCCAAAATGCAGATCGTCTTCCAGGACCCCTACGGCTCACTCTCACCGCGCATGTCGGTCGGCGAGATCATCTCCGAAGGGTTGGCGATCCACAAAAAGCTGACCCCGGACGAGCGCGACGATGCCGTCATCGCAGCGCTCACCGAAGTGGGCCTCGATCCGGAAACGCGCACACGCTACCCGCACGAATTCTCCGGCGGTCAGCGGCAGCGCATCGCCATCGCGCGGGCGCTCGTACTGTCACCGGACTTTATAATGCTGGACGAGCCGACCAGCGCCCTTGACCGGTCCGTTCAAGCCCAAGTGGTGGATCTGTTGCGCGACGTGCAAGCCAAGCGCGGTCTCACCTTCCTGTTCATCTCGCACGACCTCCAGGTGGTGCGCGCCATCGCCAACGACGTCATCGTCATGCGCGGCGGTAAGGTCGTGGAGCGCGGCCCGACGGCGCAGATTTTCGACAATCCTCAGACCGACTACACCAAAGCTCTGATGGCGGCGGCTCTGCACCACACGCCACCCCAAAGCGGCGCGGTGGCGGATTAAGGAACCGTCAAAAAGCTTTAGCGCTTTGGCCCTAGCGTGGCTGGCCAAAGAGGAGATGCTTGATGACCCGCGATGAGACGCAGCGCGACATGCCCGACTGGCTGCAGGCGGAGTTGGAAGACAGCTTCGATGAGGACATGGAGCTTGAGTTCGGGGACGCCGCGTTATCGCTGGAAATCAAACGCATCTACAAAGACCGCGTGCGCGATTGGCTGCCGCGGGATGTTTATTTCCCGGCGCTGATCAAGCTGCAAGCTGAACTCATCAAAATGCAGCACTGGGTGGAGCACACCGGCGAAAAGGTGCTGGTGATTTTTGAAGGCCGGGACAGCGCGGGTAAGGGCGGTGTGATCAAGCGCGTGGCGCAGCGGCTCAATCCACGCACCTGCCGTGTGGTGGCGCTGCCCAAGCCCAACGACCGCGAACGCACCCAGTGGTACTTCCAACGCTACGTGCCGCACCTGCCGGCAGGTGGCGAAATCGTTCTCTTCGACCGCTCTTGGTACAACCGTGCCGGTGTGGAGCGGGTGATGGGCTTTGCGAGCTCAGCGGACGTGGATGCGTTTTTCCGGGATGTCCCGGAGTTCGAGCGGATGATCGTACGCTCCGGCATTCGGCTCGTGAAATATTGGTTTTCCATCACCGACGAAGAACAGCAGATGCGCTTCCTCATGCGAATCCACGATCCCATGAAGCAGTGGAAGCTCTCCCCCATGGATCTGCAAAGCCGCGTCCGCTGGGAGCAATACACCAAGGCCAAGGAAGACATGTTCTTCCACACCAACACCGCCGAAGCGCCATGGTATATTGTGGAAGGCAACGATAAGCGGCGGGCGCGCCTCAATTGCATCAGCCACTTGCTGAGCACGATGCCGTACGAGGAGGTCCCCAACGACGAGATCACCTTGCCGGACCGGGTCTATAGCCCGGACTATGACCGTCAAACACTGCCGGACCACCTCTACATTCCGCAAAAATACTGACCCGCGCGACGGCGCGAAAACTTCGGCGACAAAATCCGGCGCCGCTGACTTTTCTTTCACCTTAAAGCGGTTAGACCGGGCGGATGACCAAACCGCCCCGCGACACTGCCAAGCTTGGCCTCATCCCCTGGCGCCGCACAGCGCCGGCCAAGCCCATGCCGCAATCCATCACTGTGGCACTGCCCTCCGGCACCGCGGTGGAGGTTGCGTTGCGCCGGGCGCCTAACGCGAAACGCATGACGCTGCGCGTGCCGCCGGGCCATGCGGCCCCGGTTCTCACTCTCCCAGCGCTCGCGGGCCGTCCAGCGGCGGAGCGATTCGCCAAGTCGCAGGCCCAGTGGCTCGCGGCGAGGCTCGCGGAGCGGACCGATCCGGTTGTCCTGTGCGACGGTGCCAAGGTGCCTCTGCGCGGCGTGGAACACGTGATTGCACACACCGTTTCTGGCCGGGGCACCGTAAAGCTGAGCGCTGAACCACCCACCATCCACGTCGGCGGCCGCCCCGAGCACCTGCCGCGCCGCATGGAAGATTTTTTCCGCCGCACCGCCCGCGCCGATATCGCCGAGGCTGTGGCCGAGTTCTCCGGCCGCATCGGCCGACCCGCAAAAGCCATCCGCATCAAAGACACCCGCTCCCAATGGGGCTCCTGCACGCCCGCTGGAGTGCTGTCGTTTTCCTGGCGCCTCGTTCTGGCGCCGCCCTTCGTGCTGCGCTACGTCGCGGCGCACGAGGTCGCCCACCTTGTGGAGCTGAACCACTCGCCGGCCTTCTGGGCGCTGAACGCCAAGCTCGACCCCAACCATGAGGCAGCCCGCGCATGGCTGAAGGCGCACGGCCGCGCCTTGCACGCCGTCGGCGGCCCATGACAGGTGGGCGGCGATGATTCCGACCGCCCTGATCGACGTTGTCCTCCCCGTCTTCACCTTCATCGCCCTCGGCTACGGGCTGGTGAAGGTTGGGCTGCTGCCCGGCAAAATCGGCGATGCTCTGGGGGATTTCGTCTTCACGGTCGCAATCCCAGCGCTGCTCTTCCGCTCCGTCGCAACGCTCAGTTGGCCAGACGTGTCGCCCTGGCCGTTCTGGGGAGCGTACTTTTCTGCGGCCGCCGTCGTGCTCATCGCCGGCATGGTGATCACCCAGAAAGTCTTTGGGCGTGAGCGCCGGGCCGGCGTCATCGGCGGCATGTCCACCGCCTACGCCAACCTTGTCGTCATCGGCATCGCGCTGGTGCGGCAAGCCTATGGCGAGGCGGCGCTCACAACGCTGTTCATGCTCATCGCCATCCATCTGCCTGTCATGATGACGGTGTCAGCCATCCTGATCGAGTTCGCCGAGGCGCGCGACCGCAAGGCCGACGGCAGCGGCGACAACGGCGGGCTGCCCAAAGCGCTCCTGCGGGTGGTGATCTCACTGGTCAAAAACCCGCTGATTATCGCGGTAATCCTCGGCAGTGTCGTTCAGTTCAGCGGGATCACCATCGAAGGGTTTCCCCGCACGATCCTTGACCGGATCGCAGAGCCGGCCACAACGCTGGCGCTGCTGTCGCTCGGCATGGCGCTTACCCAGTATGGCGTCAGCGGCAACATCCAGCCCGCCATCGCGCTCGGGATCGTGAAGCTCTTTGTGTTCCCCGCCCTGGTTTACGTCATGGCGGCGTGGGTGTTTGGGCTCCCCCCGCTCGCGGTGTCAGTGTTGGTGATTGGCGCAGCGTGCCCGACGGGGGTGAACGCTTATTTGTTCGCCAACCGATTCCAAACGGGCAAAGCCCTATCGGCCAACACCATTACGCTCACAACGGCGGTGTCACTTCTCACCATCACCATGTGGCTCGCCATCTTGCCGGTGGAGCCACTCTAAAAGGTCCGCACGCAGCGCAGCCGGATCAACCTCACTCTCCCGCAGGGCGGCAAGGCCAACGGCGCCGTTCGACTTGGCAAGCTTTCGGCCGTCATCGCCTGTGATGAGCGCGTGGTGGTGATAGCGCAGCGCCGGTAATCCCAGCAGCGTTTGCAAAAGCCGGTGAACGGCCGTCGCAAAATAAAGGTCCCGGCCGCGCACCACGTGGCTGATCGCTTGGTCGGCGTCATCGACAACAACGGACAGATGATAGCTCGTCGGCGTATCTTTGCGCGCGAGCACCACATCGCCCCACGCCAACGGCTCGCACCGCACTGCACGAGCCTCGCCGCCCAGCGCGTCCACCTCCATAAACGTCAGATCGCCCACCAGCCCAGCCGCCTTCGCCATGTCGAGCCGCCACGCGGCGGGAGCATCGCTCATGCGGCGCGCACAAAGGTCAGCAGGCGCCACCGCAACATCGTCCCCCGGAAACAGCGGCGCGCCATCGGGGTCGCGCCGCGCCCCATGAGCGGTCGCCGCGATAATCTCGCGCCGCGTGGCATAGGATGGATAGACTAGCCCCGCCGCCTTCAGCGTCTCGAGCGCATCGCGGTATCGGTCGAAGCGGGTGCTTTGCTGCTGAAGCTCACACTCAAACCTCACCCCAAGCCAGGCGAGGTCGGCGCGGGCAGCCTCGATGAGGCTTGGCGGGCAGCGCTGGGTGTCGATGTCCTCCATCCGCAGTGCGAGCGGCTTGCCAAGCGCGTCGGCCATGCGGCGGTTGGCAAGCGCTGACAGCGCGTGGCCCCGATGAAGCGGACCGTTGGGGCTGGGGGCGAAACGAAGCATGCCGCATCAGGATTGCGGCGATCCCCCTTCGAAACAAGCGGCGCAAGGTGCTATGGCCCTGTTGTGCTCAAGCGGATCGACACGGACGAGGATGTCAGCCTAGCGCTGGACGCGGCCTGCGCGCGCGATCCGCTGCTCGCCCAAGCGCGGGCGGTGGTGCCGGCTGTGGAGCTCAGGCGACGACCCGCCGACCTTGCCGGGCTCCTCAGGATTGTCACCGGGCAGCAGCTATCGGTTGCATCGGCCAACGCGGTCTGGCGCCGCTTTGAAGCAGCGTTCGACCCCAACGACGCGCGCGCCATCGCAGCGGCAGGTGATGACGCACTCAAGGCGCCGGGGCTATCACGCCAAAAAATCAAAACCTTCCGCGCCGCCGCATCGGCCGTAGAGGCCGGGCTCGACGTCCCAGCGCTCAGCCACGCCGATCCCGGCGAAGCCCGCGCCACACTCCTTGCGATCCCCGGAGTCGGCCCCTGGACGGCCGACATCATGCTGATGTTTTGCGCCGGCCATCCCGACATTTTGCCGGTCGGCGACCTTGCCGTGCGCAAAGCCGCCGAACGGCTATTGCGTTGCGGTCCGCTGACTGAAGCCGGTTTCGCCGAGATCGGCGAACGGTGGGCGCCCCATCGCGCCGCAGTCGCGCGACTTTTGTGGGCGTACTACAAGGTGCCCGACGACGGCGCCCAGAGCGCCCGAATGGATTCTGACGTGCAAGGCTACCCGCTATGACGACCCTCTCCGGCCAGCGCCGACCACCCCGCTCCGGCGGCGCCCCGTCCTCCCTGGTGGTTCTCCTCCACGGGTACGGCGCAGATGCCACCGACCTTATCGGATTGGCCGACGTTTTGGGCCGCGCCGTGCCGGGCGCGGAGTTCGTATCGCCCAACGCGCCCGGCTTCACGCCCCACGGTGGCCGCGAATGGTTCCCCCTCAGCGCCACGCGCGACCCCAGCGACTATGTGCGCGGTGTCCAGTCGGCCGGGCCGCAGCTGCAGGAATACCTCACCGCCGAGCTCGAACGCACCGGCCTCACCGAAAGCGAAATGGCGCTCGTCGGCTTCAGCCAGGGCACCATGATGACGCTCCACGCGGCCTACCGGCGGAGCCGCCCCATCGCAGCCGTTGTGGGCTTTTCCGGACTCCACGCCGATGAAGGCGAGGCACCGGTACACCCCTGCCCGACGTTGCTCGTCCACGGCACGTCCGACCAGGTGCTCCCCGTGCAAATGACGCTGGCGGCAAGCCAAACGCTCAACGCCATCAACGTGCCGGTCCAGTGGCATTTGCGGCCGGGCCTTGCCCACGGCATCGACGAGGTCGGCCTAGCGTATGCGGCCGATCATCTCGCCAGATACCTGCCGAGAAACTGAGGGGAAACGCCCCACCCGCTTCACATCACCGTCACGGAAGGGCACGATAGTCCCACTATGGAATCAAAGATTCGACATAGACGGAGGTAAGCGCGGTGAGCATCGCGGGACACCCAAATGCGCACCCAACGTTGGTGCTCAATGCGGACTACCGGCCGCTCAGCTACTACCCGCTCTCACTCTGGTCCTGGCAAGATGCCATCAAAGCGGTGTTCCTCGACCGGGTGAACATCGTCTCCGAATACGCCCACGAGGTGCGCAGCCCATCCTTCAGCATGCGGCTTCCATCGGTCGTATCGCTTAAAACCTACATCCGGCCCGCACGCTTTCCGGCCTTCACCCGCTTCAACGTCTTTCTGCGCGACAAGTTCGAATGTCAGTACTGCGGGTCCACCGAGGACCTTACTTTCGACCACCTCGTGCCCCGCTGCCGCGGCGGGATGACGACGTGGGAAAACGTCACCACTGCGTGTTCGCCATGCAACCTGCGTAAGGGCAACAAAAGCTGTAAGTCCGCCGAGATGTGGCCGCGGCAGGCTCCCTTCCGGCCCACGGTCCAAAATCTCCACAGCAACGGCAGAATGTTCCCGCCCAACTATCTGCATGAGAGCTGGATGGACTTTTTGTATTGGGACACCGAGCTAGAGCCCTAGTAAGCTCTCGCCACGGATCAGTCCCGTGACGTTCAAAAGGTGTTTGTATGTTTCGTGCGTTCGCTTTGGTGGCGGCGTTTGCCACCATGCTGGCTGGGCCGGCGTTGGCCCTAGTCGCGGCCAACACGACCGCTGAGCTCAATCTGCGCTCCGCGCCATCCCGCGATGCCAGCGTCATCCTCATCATCCCGAAAGGCGCATCCGTCGCGGTGCAGAATTGCGGCGTGTCGCGGCAGTGGTGCGAGGTCACCTACGCTGGCGTGAACGGCTTTGCGGCAGGCCAATATCTGGCGACTGTGGTCGCCGGCAACACTGTCATTGTCGTTGAAGAACCCTCCGTGTTCGACCAGCTCGTGGTCAAACCAGCAGAAGCTGCCGGCCAAGCCGCCGTGGGAGTTGCGGGCGCACTCACCGGCGCTGTCGCGACCGCGGCAGATGAAGTAGCCAACGTGTTCCGCCCGGCGCCAAGCACCATCACGTTCTTGAACACCGCACCAACGGGCACGGCGACCATGGACGGCGACGTCGTCGTTGGTGCGCTTGTCCCGCGCAATGTCCCGGTCACGATCGTGCCTGACGTGTCCTACGACTACGCCTACA
>CAKZYH010000182.1 GCA_937884725.1 uncultured Paracoccaceae bacterium | reverse complement strand
ATGATCGGGACGAGGGCGCCGTAGATCTTCTCTCCGAGCGTGATGACATCAGCCGCGTTGTGCACTTGTCCGGCGCGCTCCCGAACCGGCTGCGTATCGTCTTGCGCCGTGGTGGAGTTGAGTGGCGCCAGCCAGAGTAGTGTCGAAGCAATGGCCAAAAGGCCCAGACGCGGCGGGGAAAAGTTGGGAGACAAAATGCGACGAGCCACGGGCGTACCTGCCATTGGAAGAAGAATGAAATCTTGAGGTTCACAACTGCTTCAGGCGGGGGAGTAGAACAGCAAATCTGACACGGTTCAATGCAAACCACGTGTCCTGCTGTTGTCTTCGCAATTTCTTGCAATTCTATCTGAGCATTGCGGACGATGAGGCGGCTTTTAGAAGATATTTTGTGAGACACTTAAGTTGTCTAGCTCGGTTTGCCGCTTCAGGATCAGCGATTACCCCAACATATTCCGGCGATTACAAGTCATACAGAGGCTAGCTACCACTGCGAGCATGCAACACAGGAGTTTTAATATTAACTGCGGCAAAACGTGGTCTGCAGGAGTCCCAAACCTGCTCGTTCTGCGGTATCGGCTTGCCTAGGCGTCAGCCTGGCGTGAGCGCCGATCGGTGCTGGCAGGGGGCTGCTCAATGTCGAAGTTGTCGCTGAAGCGGCCGTCGCCAGCCCTTGCACTGTAGGTGGCCATGCGGCCGCCGCCTGCGTCTTTCACGTTGTAGAGGGCGAGATCGGCGTAGTGGACAAGGCTTTCCAGTTTGTCGGTGTCAGTGGGGAAGGATGAGATCCCAATGCTGGCGCTGACTGAGACGTGGGAACCCGGCACCGGAAGTGGAACTTGAATTTCCTTCAGCAGCCGGTCGCAGAACGCGACGAGGTTGGTGTCCTTGCTCGGGTCGCACAGGATCGCAAACTCATCGCCGCCCATGCGGAAGAGTGTCATTTGGGGCTCAAGGACCTTTGTCATGCGCTGCACGATTTCGTGCAGAATTTGGTCGCCGACCATGTGCCCATAGTGGTCGTTGATTGGCTTGAACTTGTCGAGGTCGATGGCGATGAGATGCGTCGGTGCGGTGCGCTCGGAGCTTTTGCTGAAGCTCTCCAGCGTTTCGGCGAAGGCCATGCGGTTCTTGGCGCCGGTGAGCGGGTCGTGGGTGGCGAAGAAGCGGATTTGTTCTTCGGCGGCTTTGCGGGCCGTGATGTCGATAATCAGTAGGACACGCTCGCCGGGTTTGTGGTTATCGCCGCTGAGCTGGGCTTGGCGCACGATGAAGGTGCTCGGCTGCGGCGCGTCAGTGTCAACCACGCAGACTTCCACATCCATGTCCGCACTCGCCTCCACGAGGGCGGGGATGCCCAGCGCTTTGCCGTCGCTTTCTGCGGTGAACACGGCCGATCCGACGTCCGTGGCGCGGGCGCGCTTCGAGATGGCGAGTGCGGCGCGGTTGGCAAACACGACATTGCCCGAAGCGTCCAGGTGCAACAGGCCGATGGGAGCCGCTTCTGCGACGGCGTGGAAGACTTTGTTGCTGCGGTTGAGATCGGCGCGCAGTTCTTTTGCTTCGGTGATGTCCATACCAACGCCGATGCTGTTGCCGAGCGGCGTCCGAGTTTTGGTGACGCGGATGGTGAGGCCACCGCCATAGGTGCGTTCGGTGGGCTTGCTGTCGGAGCGCGCGAGAAAGTCGAGCCGGCGGTGCAACTCCTTGGCCCGTTCCTGCGGATCTTCGATGTGGGCGACGGCTGCGGTGGCGACTTTGAGGTAGGAGGAGCCGGCGACCATGTCGCTGTCGCCAAGGCCAATCATGTTGCGGTGGGCGCGGTTGCTAAAGACGAGCCTATCGTCGGCATCATAGATGACGATGGCGGCGTGGCTGGCCTCGATGCCGTCCCGCATGGCGGCAAGGCCTTGCCGGATTGACAAGGACATGGCTGCGGCAAGGGCGGCTGGTAAAGCGGCGGCGAGTCCAATCAACAGCGCGGAGTTTTGAGGCAGATAACCTGTCAGCCAGATAACCAGTAGTGTAACGGCCGGCGCCATGGCGACGGACAGAACAATGACGGCGGCTCCCCAGCGCCCCAGGAGCAAATCTACAGCTTTGTAAAACAACCTGAAAGCTTCCGTTTCACGACATGGCTGCCGCTCTGGGACTGCCGCACAATCATGTCAGACTGATGTCCAGGATGAGTGTGATTTAGACCTAATTCAGGCCAAATTTGATCAAACCTCCGACAAGTTGCGGATACGACTGGCAAAGCGGGATTCAAGTCTTTGGAGCGGATGCTTCTGCGGCAATTTGCCGAAAAGCGCCGGACAGGATGTCGGCCGGTTGCGCTCCTGAGATGGCGTATTTGCCGGCAACGATGAAGGTGGGCACGCCCGTGACGCCGATGGCTTGGGCGTGGACGACGTCGGCTTCGGTTTCGGCAAGGTCCGCGTCGGAGGCGAGGAGCCGGGCGACCATATCGCCGTCCATGCCGGCACTGGCAGCGACGCTTGCCAGCGTTTCGGGTTCGGAGAGGTCCGCGCCGTCGATGAAGAAGGCTTCGAACAGGGCGTTGACGACCTCGTTTTGCAGGCCCTCGATGCCGGCCCAACGCACGACGCGGTGGGCGTTCAGCGTGTTGGGGGATTTTTTGATTTTGTCGAACGCGAAGGGGATGTCTTCTTCCGTGCCAGCTGCGCCGATCCGGCCGTAGATTTCCGCGACACGCTCTGGTCCACCAAACTTTTCGGTGAGGTATTGTTGGCGGTCTTTACCGTCGGCCGGCAGCGTCGGGTCGAGTTGGAACGGCTTCCAGGTGACGTCGAAGGTAAGCTCGGGAACGTCAGCCATGGCTTTCTCCAGGCGACGTTTGCCGATGTAGCACCACGGGCACATGACATCCGACACCACCTCAACTTTGATAGGCACCAGCGGCGAGCCCATGGCGGGCTCGCCAGTGTCAGGGGTGTTCGCGTCGGGCGTGTTGGCGTCGGTCATGGCGTTACCTCACTCGTTCACCCACCAGGTCTCAAATTCGACGCCGGACAGGCTTTGCATGTCGGGGCGGCCGATTTTGGCCGCGTAGGAGACCCACTGCTCGGGTGTGTGAAAGAGGGGTACCACATAAGTGCCTGACAGGAGGACACGATCGAGTGCACGTACGGCCGCTTCGAACCTGTCCCGGTCGCGGGCGGCGAGCATTTCGCCGATCATGGCGTCGATGGCGGGTTCGGTCGCGCCGGCATAGTTGAACGAGCCCTGTTGGTCGGCGGCGGCCGCGGACCAGCGGTGGATTTGTTCGTTGCCCGGCGAGAGGGAGGCCGGCCAATAGACCCGGGCCATCTGAAAATCGAACTCCAGCATGCGCGCCTGATACTGCTGGCTGTCGACAAAGCGCACGGGGGCGTCAACGCCGATGGGGCGCAGGAGGCGGGAGTAGGCCAGCGCCAGCCGTTCATCGTCGCGGGTTTGGACGAGGATCTCAAAGGTGAGGGGCTCACCGTCGGGGCCGACCATGTTGCCGTCTTCCAGGCGATAGCCCGCCTCGCGCAGGACGGCGACAGCTTGGCGCAGATTGTTGCGGTCGCGGCCGGAGCCGTCGGATTTGGGCGGTGCCCAGGTGCCGTCCATGATGGCGGGCGGGACGACGGACGGGAAGGCCGCCAGCATCTCGCGCTCCATGTCCGACGCCGGGTGGCCGGTGCTGGCTAGGTCTGAAGCGGAGAAGAAGCTGTCGGTGCGGCTGCGCACGCCGGAGAAGAGCTGGGCGTTGATCCACTCAAAGTCGAAGAGGAGGTTCATCGCCTCGCGGACCGGCTTTTGGTCGAAAGGCGGGCGCCGTGTGTTCATGACGAAGGCGAACATGCCGCGCGGGGTGCCGGTGGGGACGGTCGACTGGATGATACGCCCATCGCGGACGGGGGGGATGTCGTAGCCGGACGTCCAGCGGGCGGCGTCGCCTTCCAGGAAGATGTCGGTTTGGCCGGCCTTGAAAGCTTCGAACAGGGTGTTTTCGTCGCGGAAGGTGATGAAGCGGACGGTGTCGGCGTTGTATCGGCCGCTGGTGAGGGGGTGGTCGTTCGCCCAGTAGTCGTCGTTGCGCTGGTAGGTGACGGAGCGGCCGGGAACCACCTCGGCAATGGTGTAAGGCCCGCTGCCGACGGGGGGATCGAGTGTGGTGCGGCCGAAGGTTTCGGGGTCAGTGTCGTGTTCAGGGAAAATCGGCATGAGGCCGAGGATGAGGGGAAGCTCGCGGTCGTTGGCGTTCGGGAACCTGAACGTGATCGTTGCTTCGTCTGGCGTTTCCACCGATTCGACCTTGGAGTAGTAGGTGCGGGCGTAGGGCCAGCCTTGTTCACGCAAAAGTGCGTGGGTGAAGGCGACGTCGGCGGATGTGATGGGCTCGCCGTCGGATAAGCGCGCGGCGGGGTTGAGGCGGAATGTGACGTAAGTGCGGTCGTCGTCGGTCTCGATGCTTTGCGCAATCAGGCCGTAGAGCGAGAAGGGCTCGGCGTGGTTCCGCTCCATCAGGCTCTCGTAAATGAGGTTGCCGTGGAGGGGATCGCGAAGCCCGGGCGCCTTGGCGCCGCGGGGGATGGCGGGGTTGAGGCTATCGAATGTGCCCAGCATGCCGAACGTGATTGTGCCGCCTTTTGGGGCATCGGCGACGGTGTAGGGCAGCGGATCGGTGGGGCCGAGCGCGGGTGCACCGTGCATGGCGATGCCGTGGGCGGGGGCTGCTGCGACCGGTCCGACCGCTGCGACAAACAGTGCCGCAGCGCCGATTGCCCATTTAATTATCGCAATCGTCATCTTCGTCATTCTAGCCAAAGTGTGATCACCCCGTTACATCCAATTAAGATCAAGGTGGGAACTTCGCCCCGGTATGCGAAGCGATTTTGAGGGAGTGTCAACAGATGCGTTTGACGGCATTGGCTGCGAGCATTGCGCTTGGAGTAACCGCGGTGATGGGCGGGACCTTGGCTGCGCAGGCTCAAGACGACAACGCGTGGGTCAAGATCTGCAATCGTGATCCCAACACGCAAAAGAACCTGTGTCTGGTCACCCAAGAGCTGCGATCAAATAGCGGCCAGCTGTTGGCTTCGCTGGCCATTCGCGAGGCTGAGGGTGAGGCGCGCAAGAGCCTTTTGACATCCGTTCCGGTGGGCATGCTGATCCGTCCGAACGTGCGCCTGCAGATCGATGGCGGCCGCGAGACGGAAGTGCCGTACTCAATTTGTTTCCCGAACGCATGTTACGCTGAGCTTGCGATCGACGCCGGCTTTGTCAACCAGATGAAGGCCGGTGGGAAGCTACAGGTCACGACGATGAACCAGCAGGCGAAGCCGGTTCGGTTCGATATGACGCTGATTGGGTTCACCGCAGCCTATGATGGTCCGGGGACGGATCCTGCCGCGCTGCAGGCGAAGGCCGAGAACCTTCAGCGGCAGCTGGAAGAGAAGGCGCAGGAGAAGCGCAACCTTCTGGTGGCCGAGCAGCGCAAGGCTATCGAAGACACGCAGGACTGACCTTCTGGCCGGTCAGGTTGGTTCAGCCTGACCGGTTCGGCCTCCAGACGACACGGTTTTTGGGGTTGGTCTGGTTCCGAGCGGGCTTAAAACGAAAAAAACCAGGCGCGAGCCTGGTTTTTTTTTATTGTGTTTTGGCGTCCGGACTTAGTGGAAGTGATCGGCGCGCGTGACGTAGCTGCCGTCGTGCCGCTCGAACATGTCGCCAACTTGGGGGTGACGGACGGGCTCACCAGTGTCGTCGGGCAGGAGGTTCTGCTCCGAAACGTAGGCAATGTACTCAGTCTCACTGTTCTCGGCGAACAGATGGTAGAACGGTTGATCCCGTCGCGGCCTGATGTCCTCAGGGATAGCTTCCCACCACTCTTCGGTGTTGGAGAAGGTGGGATCCACATCGAAGATCACGCCACGAAAACTGAACACACGGTGCCGAACCACCTGGCCTAGCTGGAACTTTGCGGTGCGGACTTTACTCATAATCTTTGTGCGCCTCACTTGCGGGCTGCTTACCCGCGATTGAACATGTCACTCATGTGTGCGCTACTTTCAAGGGAGGCTTTTTCCCGCCTCCAGCGCTTGGTTTATAAATGCGGTTACGGCGGCACCGGTTCAGTGCCGCAGCCAGCCACTCGCAAGCCCGAACCTATAAGCTCAAAGGTCGGTACGCGCCTTGGCCGCGTCGTGCAAGTTAACATATTACAGGACGGCAATTTCCAGCAGCGTTGACTACGCTGTATTCGCTTGGAAAACGCCGCTCAGCCTCAACGTTGAAAATTCGTAAATCGTTACTCTGGTGCGTCGAGCGCCGTTGATTTGGTTAACGTGTTATACGCGATCGTGATCGGCGACACCTGTTAGTCGCTGAATGAACGCTGGGTTGGGGCAAGTCAGCCCCAGGCAAGCTTGGCGACAGCTGTGGGTCAGGCCGGGGGCCGCAGCGGGGCCTAGACCATAGGTCGGGCGCTGGATTTTGCCCATTTGCGGTGAGTCCACATCCATTGCGATGGCTGCTGGCGGATCCAGTCCTCAAACACATCGTGAAGCCGCTGCGTGGCGAGCTGGATGTCCTCATCCCGGTCCGCGGTCGTTGGAACGTCGATGGGTTCCAGGAGGGCTCGAAAATGGACGCCTTCGGTGCGCACCACCGCTCCAGCGATGAGTGGCCGACCGCTGAGGCGCGCGAGCATGGCGGGCAGGGGCGTGGCAAAGGCGGGCTGGCCGAAGAAATTCACCTTCACGCCGCGCTTCTCCCGCAGGTCGGCCACCAAACCGACGGCGCTGCCCTGCCGTGCCAAGGCGATCAGCTTGGGGCCGAGGCGCGGCCCTTTGGCGAACAGGCCGGACGGGTAACCCGCCATGCGCATCGCTTTCAGCCGCCGCTCCACGATGGGGTTGTGCAGCTTTTGATAGACGCCGCAGACGCTGAGGCCAGCGCGCCGGGCAACGGCTGCCCCGATTTCCCAGTTGCCCAAGTGCGGCGTTGCCATGATGACACCGTCCTTGGTGACAGGGCGCAGGGCGTCATAAATTTCGGGAACGTCCAGCCTGTCCTGATCGTCGATGAGGCGGTCGATGTGAAACGCTTCGGCCGTAACCCGGCCCAGATGGCGCCACATGCCGGCGACGATGGCGGCGTGCTCGTCGGCGCGTTCGGGCATGGCAAGTTGCAGATGCTCCAGCGCGCGGGCGGTTTTCTTTGAGCGGCCCATGAGCGTCGCCATCGCGGGGCCCATGAGCGCCGAAGCTTGGTCGACGGGGAGCGCGCGCAACACGCCGCCAAAGGCGCCGACGCCCAGCGCTTCGGCCCTGTGCCGCCATGTGATCGAGGGGGCCGGGCCGATGGTCGGGGCGGTCTGCTCGCTCATCGCTGGGTTAGCCGTGCGCAATGGGCAGCGGGCATGCTGCTGCGGTGTTGTCAGCGCAGGGCGAAGCGGATTGGGTGGGCGCCGCGGCGGGACGGAGCAGCGCAATGGGCGAGGTCATATCGCTCACAGGACCATTTTTCGGGCTGATATTCCTGGGGTTTGCGGTGGGCCGTATCGCGCGCAAGCCGGCGTCCGGCCTCGAGTGGTTGAACATCTTCATCCTCTACGTCGCGCTGCCCGCGCTGTTCTTCAAGCTCATTGCGGCCACACCGTTTGAGGAACTGACCAACGTTGCCTTTATCGCAGCGGTGGTGGCGGGCACTTACGCCGTCTTTGCGATCGGCTTTATGGTCGCGATGGTCCGCAGCCGCTTTTCGGTGGAGCGCTCGACCATCCAGGCGCTGGTGAGTGCGTATTCCAACAACGGCTATTTGGGGCCGGGGCTTGCCATTTCGGCGCTGGGCACGGCGGCGACTGTTCCGGTGGCGCTGATTTTTGCCTTTGAAAATACGATGTTTTTTGTGCTGACGCCGATCTTGATGGCGATGGGTGGGGCTGAGAGCGACGACGCGCGGGCGATGGCGCTAAAGATCGTCAAACGGATTGTGACCCACCCCTTCATCATCGCAGTGGCACTGGGTGCTTTGGCGGCGGCGGTGCGGTTTGAGCCGCCGCTGTTGATGGCGCGGCTCCTCGATATGCTGGTGGCGGCTGCTGCGCCGTGTGCGTTGTTCGCCATGGGGGTGACGGTCGCGCTGCAGCCGCCGCCCAACCGCGATGCGATTGCGGACCTGTCGATCTTTTTGCCCATCAAGCTGGTGCTGCACCCGCTGATTGCGTGGTTTTTGGTGGGGATGGTGGACGTTGATCCGCTGTGGCAGCTGACGGCGGTTTTGATGGCGGCGCTGCCGCCGGCGACCAACGTGTTTGTGCTTGCCACGCAGTATCAGACCTTTGTGGAAGGGGCGTCTAACGCGGTTTTGGTCGGGACGGCGGTGTCGGCGGTGACCGTGACCGGCATCCTCTACGTCATTTCGACTGGGCTACTTTAGCCAAGGCCGAAGCGCATCATGGCTTTGCGTAGTGGGGGCACGTTGGCGGCGA
>CAKZYH010000181.1 GCA_937884725.1 uncultured Paracoccaceae bacterium | reverse complement strand
CAAAACCACGACCGTCAATCATATTATTGAGACAAAGCGAGCGCAGCGGGTCGCGAGCATCGTCAATGACATTGCTGAGGTGAATATCGACGGCAAACAGATTGGTGATAAGATTCTTCAAACCGAGGAAAAGCTTGTTGAGCTAGAGAACGGGTGTCTGTGCTGTACGTTACGAGGCGATCTCTTTGACGAAACGTGCAAGTTGGCGATGGAAGGGATCTACGATTATCTGATTATCGAGGCGAGTGGCGTGTCAGAGCCCCTACCGATCGCCGCAACTTTCACGTTCCCGATGGATGATGGGAAGTCTCTCAAAGATATTGCCCAATTAGACACCATGGTCACAGTGGTAGATGCGGTCAATTTCATCGATCAATACCATTCCGACGAAATGGAAATCCAAGCCCGCAAAACCCGGCTACAGTCCCATGACCAGACATCAATCGTACAACTGATGATTGATCAGCTGGAATTTGCTAATGTTATCCTCATACACAAATCAAGCCTGGTCAGCCCGGAAACGCTCAATAAAATTCATCAGATGGTACGGGCCATCAATGCTGAAGCCAAGATTATCGATACAGATCATGGCAAGGTCGATCTGGACGAAATCATGAATACCAACTCCTTCGACTTTGACAAGGCGGAAGAATATCCGACTTGGTTCAAGGAGATGGAAAGGGACGACAATAGCGCCGAGCCAAACGGCCAGTCCAATGACCACGACCACGGGCATGGCCTCATTCACAGTCACAGCCACGAATTTGGTCTGACGGCGTTTGTTTATCGCGCGAGAAGACCTTTCTCGCCGGAACGGTTCATGGACTTCGTGGAAACGCCCATCGCAGGGCTGATACGGTCGAAAGGCATGTTTTGGCTCTGCACACGAATGGATCAGGTGGGTGATTTTCAGCTGGCCGGAAAGCTGAAAGACTACGGCATGGCTGGAAAATGGTACTCCACCGTCCCGAAGGACGAATGGACCCAAGCCATGAGAGACTTCATTGAATCAGAGTGGGTGGAGCCATTCGGAGACCGCCGCCAGGAAATCGTCTTCATCGGGAGTGATGACGAAATTGATCAAAAAGCCATTGTAGACCGCTTAGACCACTGCCTCGTCACGGATGAAGAATTGCAGCAAGACTATCGGAATTTTCCTGATCCCTTCCCACGTTGGTAGTCGTTTTTCGCTCACCGTTGAGAATCGCCCACAGCGCCAAAACAGTCTTTGAGAACCCGGCGAGCATTGTTCAAGGATCGTAGCCTTCGTCATCAAACGAAAGGCTTTGTCTAGGCCATAGCCCCCTGGCCAGTCGGGCGCAGTACCATTTCCCCGACGGAAACCAATCGCGCTTGACCCAGAACAAATACGACCGCATCAGCGATGTTTTGCGGTTGTAAAGGTTGATAACTGAGACCCTGGCTGAGAACATCCAAGACAGCGGGACCTGTAATCGTACCGAAAAGCTCCGTTTCGACTGTCCCTGGAGAGATCGTCGTCACGCGGATGTTCTGGGCCGCGAGTTCTTGCCGCAAGCCTTCAGAGAGCATTCGTACGGCGGATTTTGTCGCTGAGTACACCCCGAACGCTGGGCCAGTCTGAAACCCGGCGATAGATGCAATGTTAATAATGTCGCCCGACTGGCGCTCAATCATCTGTGGGAGTACCGCATAGATGCCGTAGAGGGTGCCTTTCAGGTTTACATCAATCATCTTATCCCAATCGTCGATCTTACGAGATGTATACAATGAGATTGGCATGATACCGGCGTTGTTGATCAAAACATCCACTTGACCAAAAGTGGCATTCGTTTGCTCAATCAACGAAATGACGTCCCCCCTTTTAGATACATCGGTCTGTAAAAAATCTGCTGATTCACCGAGCTCATCGGCCAGCGCTTCGAGTTTCTCTGTCCGCCGTCCTGCCATCATTACATTGTAACCATCGGCGATGAGTGAGCGCGATATTGCAGCACCGATCCCACTGGTGGCACCAGTTACGATCGCTGTCTTTGATTCCGTCATGGCTCATGCCTTCTAATCTGTTTGAAACTGAAGTTTGACTGGACTAGGCAACCAGCCTCGCCGGCACGAGATACGCTATTTTGATTTGCACGGAAGGCGTATCTTCGCAAAGTCGATTTGCATTTTCAGAAAGCCGTAGCATGCTTGACGCCACAAACTGGGATGACCTGCGACTGCTTCTCGCGGTTGCGCGGCGACGGAGCCTACTCGGCGCCGCCCAGGAACTTGACCTTGCGGTGTCGACGATATCGCGGCGGATCACGAAGTTCGAAAACACAATCGGATCACCGTTGCTGGAAAGACGGGCCGATGGCTGCTCGCTGACCGATATCGGGAAACGCCTCTCGACAATTGCTGAGAGTTTTGCCGCAGAGTTAAACCGCGAGTATGAATTAACGCAGGCTAGTCTTGGTCAGCTATCGGGTACAATCCGAATAACATCAGGTGACGGTTTCGTCCCGATCATAACCAGTGTCATCGCTGATTTCTCAATGACACACCCTGATGTCGCGATAGAATATTCGGTCGAACACGATTATCGTGATGTCGCGCGAGGCGATGTTGACGTGGCCGTGAGGGTATCAAATCACGGGGAACCGACACTGATTTACAAGAAGATTGCTGAGATCACCTTTGGTGTGTTCACGTCAAAGGAATATGCAGCAACTCTTCCCAAGAACCCCAAACCGCAGGACGTGAACTACATCGGGATGTTACCACCACTTGCGGATGAGCCTCATATGAAAGCGGCGCGTGCGGTTGGCTTTGCTAGCTCGCGTCTGAGGCTATCGTCGTTCAACACTCAGATGGCCGCGGTCAATGCTCATCTCGGGGCGGCAGTACTGCCGAAGGTTGAAGCGGCTGGGCTGGTGGATTTGTTTCCGCAACTCACTCTGTCAGCGCTCGATGTATTTGTCGTCAGTCGTCCTCAGTCGCTCAAGCAACGTCATTTGCGTGAGTTCGTGAACCGTCTCTACTCAGCGCTCGCACAAGCGGCTTTGCCGCGGTTGGGTCCTCGGCGATGAGACAGGCCGCAATGTGACTTAAAACACTTCGGTCTCACACGGGACTGCATACCTCTCGAACGACCGCATGCTCCTGACCGGCATGGAAAGCCCAGCAAAAGCGGCCGTTTAGGCGGGATTGCACACGCATCTTCGCCAGTTTTTGCCGCCTCACGCCCTCCAAGACCAAAAAAGTGAACGCTTTGTGATGCGCGTCTTAAACGGGCGGTACCCGCACACCAACATCAGGGAGGTCACACCAGAAAAAAAGAAGAGAATACAATGTTCATGTTCCCAACATATACTTGGCAGTTCCCAGCGATCTTTATGGGAACCTCACGCAATGACCATCTGTTCGGCACATACTTCGGCGAAACACTGAGTGGGCTCGATGGGGACGACACCATCGAAGCCGGCGGCGGGAACGACAATGTCTTAGGTGGGGCGGGACGGGACCGCCTCTACGGCGACACCGGGAACGACTTTATCTCCGGCGGAACCGGTAACGACACCGCCTATGGCGGCGAGGACAACGACACCGTCAACGGCGACAGCGGCAACGACCTCTTGTTCGGCGAAAACGGCAACGACCATCTGACCGACGGCACCGGTTGGGACCGCGTTTACGGCGGAAACGGCAACGACACCGTCTTCGGCACCGACGACGGCGAACGCGATGTCTTTTCAGGCGGCAGCGGGATCGACACCTTCGTCTGGACCGGCGGCTCCATCGAACTCGTCCTGAACGGTTTTGGGTCCGACGGCGACTACCTCCACAGCTTCGAGCGGCTGACCGGTGGTACCGGCGACGATGCCCTGACCGGCAACAACGGGGACAACACGCTGCGCGGCGAAGATGGCGACGACACGATCCGCGGCGAAGGCGGCGACGCCATCATCTACGGAGGCGACGGAGGAGCCGCCCTGGAAGGCGGCGATGGAGAAGACACGTTGATCGGCGAAGACGGCGACGACTACTTCAGCGGCAGAGAATCCAACGACTTGATCGTCGGCGGTGACGGCAACGACACGATGAACGGCAACGAGGGGCACGATCGCCTCGAGGGCAATGACGGCAACGACATTCTGAATGCCGGCTCGGGCGATGACAGCCTCTACGGCCACGCGGGCAACGATACGCTTGAAGGTGGCACCGGCGACGACTTTTTGCGCGGCGGCACCGGCAACGACTTCATGCGGGGCGACGCAGGCGAAGATTACTTCCGCGACGAGGCCGGTCAGGACACGATGTACGGCGGTTGGCACGACGACAACTTCCTCGACCTGATCGACAACGATCTCGATTATTTTTACGGCGAGTCCGGTAACGATCTTTTTCGCACCGGTAGGGGCGCCAACGACGTGTTCGATGGCGGAGCTGGCATCGACACCTTCCAAGCTGATGCCGTCTACAACCCAAGCGTTCCCGCACTGCCACCAGGGGTCGACATGGTGATCGACCTCAGCACCGGTCAAACATCTTACGGGGCGCAACTCATCGACATTGAAAACGTTATCGGCACGACAGGCGACGATGTCATTAACGGCGATGACGGCAACAACGAGCTAAGCGGCAGCAGCGGTAACGACACCATCTCGGGCGGTTCCGGCAACGACACCTTAGCCGGCAACGCAGGCGCTGACACCTTTATATTCGAGCACGACGACTACGGCGAGTCTGATGTCATCTTAGACTTCACTGCCGGCGTTGATAAAATCAATCTCGACGACACCGAAATCCATAACTACAGAGATTTGTTCACGCGGATCGATGATGACTTCATGGAGCAGGTCGGCAACGATGTGGTGATCCGCACGTCAGACGAAGACACGGTGACGCTGCGCAACGTGAACATCAACGATCTGACCCAGGACGATTTCATCTTCTAAAAGCCACAAGGGGGCTCACGCCCCAACCCCATCGGCACGCCTACAAGCTCAGTGGGCGTGCCGATGAATGTGATAGGGGTTCGCCGCAAGTCCTGGGCAGAACGACGTCACCGCCGGCGCAAGCCGCTCAAACATCAGCTTCTTGTCAGCATTGGCAGCATTCAACCGGTCCCGCGTCGCCTCAGCCTCTTGCGCCAGACGCGCCATGTCCGCGTTCACCAGCTTGCCATCCGACACCACCACGCGCCCGCCCACCATGACCGAGTGCACCGAAGTCCCATCCTCAGCCTGCACAATCTGGTTCACAGGGTCGTTGAGCGGGATGAGGGTGATGGACGTGAGGTCCAAAAACACGATGTCCGCCTGATAGCCGGGCGCAATCTTGCCCACATCCTTCAGCCCCAGCGCCCGCGCGCTCCCCTCCGTCGCCGCACGGAAAACATCCGCCGTCGACAGCCACTCACTGTAACGCCCATCGCCGCGCGCATGGCTCATGTAAATGGCGCAACGCATCGCCTCATACATGTTCTGATTGTCCGAACAGCTGGAGCCGTCGGTCCCGATCGCAAGGTTAACGCCCTTGTCGAGCATCCGCCTGGCATCGGCGATCCCGTTGCCCAAAAGCGCGTTGGATCCAGGATTGTGGGACACCG
>CAKZYH010000180.1 GCA_937884725.1 uncultured Paracoccaceae bacterium | reverse complement strand
CAGAGCAAAACAGGCAGGCCAGTACAGTTCGAGCTCACCGATCAAACACGATCATCGGTCCAGGAGTGGCTTGAAACACGGGCGGATGGAGCCGACCGCTATCTGTTTCCGAGCCGCTTTCATGATCAGCCCCACATCACGACCCGTCACTACGCTCGGATCGTCCGCGGTTGGGCGGAGCGAGCGGGCCTCGACAGCTCGCTTTACGGCACGCATTCGCTGGGCCGGACAAAGGTAGCTCAGATCTACCGAAAGACAGGAAACCTGCGCGCGTTCCAGCTCCTCCTTGGCCACACGAAACTCGAAAGCACCGTCCGCTATCTCGGGATTGAGGTTGAGGACGCGTTAGCAATCTCGGAGCAGACCGAGGTATGAACGCTACCGACGCGTCGGCTCCACGAGGGCTGACGCGCCAGAACCGGGCCTTTACCTGCCGATCGCCAATCGGGTCCGAAAGGGGAAAAGCGGACCTTGCACGAACGAGGCGGGTCCGCCGTGGTCGCGGTGGGCACTGCCCTCGCGTTTAGCGCTCAGCGGACTATGCGGGCCTTGAGTTCCGTCCGCACCAGTCGCGGAATGGCAGGCTATGGAACCGAGCCTCTAGGGCGGCGTAACCCGCCCCAACACTTCATACCAGGCCTAGCTTGAGTGCGCTGCCCCGTTGCTGGTTCAGTCTGCCCCTTGCAAAGGGGTCGGGCGACGGGGCGGCTGGCAGAGGCCCCACTTACCGCGGCAGTTCGCGGGCTCGAGGTCCCGCTAGATCACCAGCTTCTTCCGCCGCGCATTCTCGGCTTCCAGCGACTTCACTCGCCGCACGTCGTTGGCCTCGAACGCTCCGAAGCGCTTGCGCCACGTGTAGATCGTCTGCCCACTCACACCACCCGATTGGCCAGCGCCTCCCGCAGGACCAACACCATTTGCTCGCCCTCGAACTTCAACTCGCGCATCGTTCCCTCCATGCCCGATGGCAGCCTCTCGACCAATCCTTGATCCGAAATCGCCTGGGCAGCAGTCAGATTGCCGGGGTCGTTCGGCTTCAGCCGTGCAATAATTCGCTCACAGCGCATCCTTCATTTCCGTATCGGAGGTGCACGGTCAAAGGTTGAAACTCATTATTCCTAGCGGCGGGAAGCCAGTGACGACAATCCTTGTTCTGGGCGGGTATGGGCAGATCGGGCGCACCATCGTCGCCGAGTGCGTAAAGGCGGGCCATTGGGTGGTGGGATTCGGTCGGTCCATGGCGAAGGGGCAGGCGTCGAACCCCGCCATCGCTTGGCGCGTCGGAGATCTTCGCACACTGACAAGGCCTCAGGATTTTGCACCGATCCTTAAGGACATCGATGTGGTGATCAACGCGTCAGGCGCACTGCAGACGGGCGGACAAGACAATGTGGCGCGGAGCCAACAGACCGCCATCATCGCCCTCATCGATGCGTGCGAGGCGCATGGCGTTCAGCGTTTCATCCAGATCTCAGCGCCTAACGTAAGTGCTGGCGACCCGATCGAATTCTACGCCACCAAGGCGGCTGCCGACGCACACCTTGCGGCATCCCGCCTGAGCCACACGATCTTGCGGCCAGGCCTTGTCCTGTCGCCGACGGCCTATGGCGGCACGGCGCTTTTGCGCATGCTTGCTGCCGTCCCCATCGCTCAGCCGATCGCCTACGCAAATGCGCCCGTTCAGACCGTCGGGGTCGACGTCGTCGCAAAAGCCGCCGTACGCGCGATTACGGACGAGCGCCTGACCAACAAGGCCTTTGACCTTGTCGAGGCCAGGCCGCAACCACTCCGCACAGTGGTGCTGGACGTCCGCGAGTGGCTCGGGTTCGCAAAGCCGCGCCTCACGTTCGACGTTGGGCGGCCTGTCGCGCGTCTCGTCGCCCGAGTCGCTGACGTTGCGGGGCGGCTCGGCTGGCGCTCGCCCCTGCGCACGACCGCGATGAGGGTGCTGGACGAGGGTGTCGTCGGCGATCCAGGGCCTTGGCGTGAGGCGACGGGGGAGACGCCGGCACCTTTGCGCGCGACCCTTGCCGCACTCCCCTCCACGCCGCAGGAGCGGCTCTACGCCCGCAGCGCTCTTGTCTTTCCGACGCTCCTTTGCCTTTTGGCTGCATTCTGGTTCGTCTCCGGCCTTATTGGCCTTCTCAGCCGAGAGGATGCGATTGCGCTCATCGCTGGGGCCGTCGGACGCCCGATGGCTACTCTGTTCCTGTTTTGCGGTGCGGCCATCGACATTGTCGTGGCGGCAGGCCTCTTGTGGCGACGCACCGTTGTGGCAGCGCTCCTCGCCTCAATCGGCGTTTCCCTTGCCTACCTCGTGATGGGCACGATCCTGACGCCGGAAATCTGGCTCGATCCGCTCGGGCCGTTCGTGAAGGTATTTGCCGTGATCGGGCTCTCCGCCGCGCTCCTGACGCAAACCGGTGAACGTTGATGACCTTGGACCAAGTGGCGCTTTACCTTCATGTTTTAGGCGCCATCACGTTGATCGGCACCGGGAGTGGGATCGCGTTTTTCATGCTGATGGCCCATCGCACGAACGACGCTGCCTTCATCGCGAAGACTGCGGGAACGGTTGTGACCGCCGACTGGCTCTTCACCGCCACTGCCGCCGTCGTTCAACCGTTGACGGGTACGTGGTTGATGGTCTCGCGGGGGTGGCCACTCTCGGCGCCGTGGCTCGCGTGGTCCATCGGCCTTTACGTGTTCATCGGCGCGTTCTGGCTTCCGGTGATCGGTTTGCAGTACCGGCTGAAGCGGCTTGCAACGGCGGCAGCCGAGGGCGACGGCATCCTCTCGCCAGCATACCACCGGACCTTTAGGCTCTGGTTTGCAGCCGGCATCCCCGCGTTCTCAGCCATTTTGGTACTATTGTGGCTGATGCTCCACAACCCCTATTTCTG
>CAKZYH010000179.1 GCA_937884725.1 uncultured Paracoccaceae bacterium | reverse complement strand
CGCCCCGGCATCCAGCCCACCCAAGGCGCGATGGAGCGGAACATGTTCTCCGACAGCTTTGTGCGGAACAGAATTTCGCCCATCCAGATAAACAGGGGCAGCGCCGCCAGCGTCCACGACGCGCTCGACCCCCACACCGACGACCCGATGGCCTTCAGCGTCGGCACGGTGGTGAATGTCTCGATGGCGATCCAGCCGACGGCCATCAGCGAAATTGCGATCCAAAGCCCCGACCCCAGCAGGATTGCGACCACGATGAGAAGGAAGAGTCCGACCTGAACAAGTTCCATAAGGTGTCCGATATCCGGCGGTCTTGCGGGGCGTTAAGCGGTGTCGGTGCGGTCGGCTTTGCCGGCCGAGGCGAGGTAGCTCGGCTGGCCGCCGCGGATCGCCCAGAAAAGGTCGTCCACCAGGGCGATAAACAACAGCCCAGCACCCAGCGCCGCGCCCGATTGCGGGATCCACATGGGTAGCGGCAACAGCCCTTGCGCACGGTCATTCCACCGCCAGCTGTCGCGCACCAGATCGGCCAGCCCCCACGCAAGCCAAAACACAAAGAACGCCGCGATCGTCAGCACAAACACCTCCAAAATGCGGCGTGGGGTGCCGCCGATGGTGTCGATCAAAAGCGTGACGCGAATGTGTGAGCCGTGCCGAAAAGTGTAGGCGAGGCCGAGGAAGGTGGCCGCCGCCACAAACCACGCGGTCAGATCGTCCGACCCCGGAATGTTGATGTTCAAGAACCGGCCGATCACCTGCGCGGTGATGATCACGACGATGCCGATGATGAAGCCGGCAGCCAAAACGCCGCCAGCTGTATAGAGCGCGTTGAGGATGCGCCGCACCCCGCCCACGCCAGCGGATGCAGCCGGCTCGCCAGTCTCGGTCGATGGGGCAGTCATGGTGAGACGTTCCGCAAAAGAGCGATCATGGCGGCGGCCGATCCGTTGGTGTCGGGCAAAGACTAGTTGGCGTTCAGCGCCTCGAGAAGCGCTTTGCCCTCGTCGCCCGCGTCCGCCAGCCACTCTTCAGACATCGTGGCGCCAACGGCCTGCATGTCGGCCAGCAGCGCAGCCGGCGGATCGGCAACCGCCATGCCCTCTTCGGCAAGGCGCGCCGTGGTGGCGGCCTCAGCCTCAGCGCTCATCAGCCAGCCGCGGATTTCCGCCTCGGCCGCGGCGTCCATGATCGCCGCCTGATCTTCTTCCGACAACGCGTTGAACGCGTCAGCGTTCACAAACACTAGGTTCTTCGTGTTCATCGCGCGGGCGTTGTAATAGTTGTTTGCAAAGTCCCAGGACTGGCTGTCGACGCCGGTGGCCGCCGAGGTGATCATCGCCGACACGATGCCGGTGGCAAAGGCTTGTGGGATTTCCGCCGCCTGAACGGTGGTCGGCACAGCGCCCATCAGCTCGGCCATGCGCGCGGTGGCAGCATTGTAGGCGCGGAACTTCACACCCTCAAAGTCGGCTGCGCTTTCCACCGGAGCGTCGGTGTAGATGCCCTGGCCGGGCCACGCGACGGCGAACAGCGGGATCAGCCCCTGCTCCATAAACTTTTCTTCGATCACCGGCTTGGAGAGGTGCCAAAGGCGGATGCCGTTCACATAGCCGGGCGCCAGGAACGGGATCGAGTCGACGCGGAACAGCGGGTCTTCGTTACCGTAGGCCGACAGCAGGATTTCACCCAGCTGCGCCTGTTGGGTCTGCACGCCGCGCTTAATCTCCGGCATCTTCAGAAGTGACGCGTTGGAATGGAGCGTGATGTCGATGTCGGTCGCCGCTTCCACGTCATCGATGAACATCTTGATGTTTTGCGTGTGGAAGTTCCCATCAGGATACGGCGTTGCCATGTTCCAAGTCTGCGCCGCCGCAGCGCCTGTGCCAGCGGTCAATGCCGCCACCGCGAGCATCGTTGTGACCGATTTCATCATTCGTATGTGCTCCTCATCACTGTTGGCGCGTCCGCTTCGCTTCTCGCAAACGTCAGCCGCGTCGCTCGCATTGCATGCAATCTGCAGACCATTCAGCGGCGTTGTCGCCCGACAGTGCTGAGTTTTTTCAGTGCGTCACGCCACCGCAGACGCACCAGGCGGGGAGAGGGCGTACGCACACAGGACGGTGACCACGCCGGATCTAGCGCGGCAGCGCAGACCCGCGACAATCACTCAAAAATCAGCGCCCGGCCGCTTTGCACGACACCGGAGGGGGCATTGGCGATGTCGGCGAGGCGGAAGCCACCGCCGCTGCGCGTCTCCAGCCTGTTTCCGGTGCGCAGACCTTCGCCAAGGACCTTGATGACCTCGGGCGAGTTGGCAAACTTTGTGTGTGAGGTGGTCTCGCGATCCTCCACAGCCGATAGATCAATGACGATCACGCCCAGATCCGTAAGCTCCTCCAAGTCGGCAATACCAACCCTGCTCTCGCCGCCGGCAAGAAAACTCGACAGTCCCAGCGCGCGATCATCGTCTGAAATCAGCACGTAGATCGGAATGTCGGTGGTTGGCACGATCTCCAGCTGCCTGCGGAATAGATCGAGGTCGATGTCAGGCGCTGCGAGCGCAACATTCCTAATCCGGAACCGTTCGGGACGACGCCCCCCCGACATCAAGACTGACTGGCGCATTGCTTCCACCGTCAGAAGTGTACCCATCGAATGCGCTAAGATGTTAAACCCGTCCGCGTTACTGCGTGACAATATCTCGCCAGTCTCCAGAAGCGCATCCCGTGCATGAAGCGCGCTGTTAATGTCATAGACATAGTCGAAAGTGCGGCCCCGTGACGCCCAACTGAAGAGGACTGGCACACCCGGATAGTTGATATCGTTGGTAAACTGCGCAATACGAAAGATAGCGGACGTGAGATCGGTGTTGTAGCCGTGAACGAAGACCAAGACATCACGTTCATCGCGTGGGCGCCGAGCCAACTCGCCATTCAGCGAGTTGATGAACTGTTGTGACGTTGGCAAAAGCGTCGGCTGAAGGATCGCAAATTCGGTCCGCGGGTTAGGAATGCTCCGCCGAGGCCGCTCGATCTGGCCAGGCTGATGGTTGGGCGGGATCGACACTGGCACACGTGTAAAGCTCACCGCGCTTGAGCGTTCGCCGGAAAACAGGATCGAGGGGTCTTCGTCAGCGGCGCGGGACGTCGCCACATAGACGTCAACGACGTTCGCCCCCTTCGCCTGCACGTCCGCCTCTGTGAAGTCACCCGCACCGATGACCGCCTGAGGCAGCGATCCGCAGCCCGCCACAATCAGCAGCATCCCAAAAACGGCTGCGCGCGCAATTTTCCGGCAATTCCGAAGGCTCATGAAAATCACCGAACAAATCGCCCTGGCTGGCGCGCTGGGTTCCCAATGTATCCGCGCCACAACGATCTCACATATCGCCGCTGATGCCGCCCGCTGCCGGCTGGAAACCTACGCCGCATCCGGAAAGTTGTTCTGAGCTGCAGCAACAGAACAACAATGCTCTGCGGATTGGAGGGGTGGATCACACGTTCTACCGCTCTCGGAACGGCGCAACGGCGGGCAGACGGGACGGCCAATCCTTGTCGCGATTGGCCGCAACCCCTTGGACGCAGAGTGATTCGCGACGTATGGATGCCTCAACCAGCCAACCGCGCCACGTCACACGCGCCAGACCACCACAAAGCCGCATCGCCAACAATCGCGGCCGCCACCGGAGATCATTCATGACAGCCAAGGTGCTCCACGGGTCGGAACTCGGGCACACAGAATCGATTGCCGAAGATGTCGCCGATGCGCTTGGCGGGGTCGAGGCCAAATCCTTGGACGACGTTAAGCCGGCGGACCTTACCGGCGATCACCTCTACCTGGTCTTTTGCTCATCCTACGGTGACGGTGAGTTGCCCAACACAGCGCTCGACTTTGCCGAAAGCTTAGAGGGCGGCGCGCGGCTCGACGGCGTGCGCTTTGCTCTCTTTGGCTTCGGCGACACGAGCTACACCACGTTCGGCGACGGTCCCCGCACCTTGCGCAGCCTCATGCTTGCCGCCGGCGCTGTGGAGGCAGCGGATCTCATCATCCACGACGTCTCCACCTCAAAATCGGCGGAGGATGAAGCCATCGCATGGGCCGAAAAGCTGGTGGCGGCGGGCAGCCAGCCCGCCAGCTAAGCGGTGATCAGGCGGTCACTTCCGACACGGATTTGGGCCGGCTCAGCAAGCGCACCGCAACACGCACCAGAGCAAAGCCGATCTGGAAGAC
>CAKZYH010000178.1 GCA_937884725.1 uncultured Paracoccaceae bacterium | reverse complement strand
CGATGCCGATGACAAAGTCGCCCGACATCAAGAATTGCGAGAACCCGGCAATGACATTGCCGGCCGCCTCCACCCCGTTATGCCCGTCCGCGAGGATCAGCCGCGTGGTGGCAATGGTCAGCGCCAGACGCATCATCGTCGCCATGAGCAGCACTGTGGGAAAGGCCGAAAACTCCAGCGGCTTTTCGATCCACAGTGCCACCATCAAAATCAGCACCGCGAGCGCGATGGAGAGCGCCAGGCCAAGATCGATGAGGAATGTGGGAATGGGCAGGATCAGCACCGCCAGCATCGCCACCACGCCCACCGCAAAGGCGATGTCGCGAACGTTGTTGGGCAGCGGGAAAGGCAGACTGGATCCGCTAGAGCGCTCTGGCGTACTGGCCATCGACATGGCGTCGTCCTCCGGGGCCGTCATAGCCCGTGATGCGGCGGCGCCGCGGCCTTGAGGCTACGGTGCCAGGCTGTATTGGGGGTTGGCTCGGGCACGGCGGGCGGTCATCTGACCCGACCCAGTGCCCCGCCGAAGCAATGGCGAGCGCGGGCAACGCCGCGCCGGACCGGCCTGATCGGTCGCTCGCCCGAGAGCGCACGTCCGCGACCGCAAAAGCGGCTCAGAACCCGTTGGCGATGCGCCCGTAGACCGTTTCGGTGAGCGCGAAGATATGCGCGCCCATAAACGTCGCCGACAACGCAGCGACGACCAAAATGGCCACGATCTTCGGGATGAAGGTGAGCGTCATTTCCTGCACCTGCGTGAGCGCTTGCAACAGCGCGATGGCGATCCCCACCGCCATCGCAATGCCCACCGCCGGCGCCGAGGCAATCAGCACCGTAAAGATCGCAGACTGCACCAGATCGATGGCGTCGACCTCACTCATGGCTGATCAGGTGATGGTCAGGCCGTCGCCGATGGCGAGGGTCCGCCCATCAGCCAACTCGGCAAACGCGCCGCTCGAAGTAATGCGCACCGAAGCCACCTCGCCAGAGGTCCCGTCCGGGCCGGACAGCGTGCGCCCAATCAGCGACGCAGCATCCGTGGCCGCGCCGACAGACAACAGCTGCTCCAACCGCTCGTTGGTCAGAATATTCTGCTCAACGTTCGAGAAGGTGGCGAGCTGCGCGATGTATTCCGTGTCCGACTGCGGCTCCAGCGGATCCTGGTTTTCCATCTGCGCCACGAGAAGCCGCAAGAACGCGTCATAGTCTAAGGTCTCAGGCGACAGCTGTTCGGTCGCGTTCGCCGCCACATTGGCGCCAGGCGCGGTGGGGGAGACGGGTGCGATATCGGTCATGATAAAGGCCTCGGCGATGGGGTGGTGGGAAGCGTCGGTCCGATCGGCGGGCCGTATTGCGGCGGCGACACCGCAACACCCATGGCCTCATCCTCATCATCGGTCCGCGCAGGTTTCAGATCCCGCGCCTCAGGGGCGCGAGAGGATGCCGTTGGCCGCTCACTGGCCAGCTGACGGCGTTGGGTGATCGCGGCAGGGTTGCCACCACCTGGCTCCAGCGGCCCGTTTTCGCCCCCGTCAGGCGACAGCAAAGCCGCCTCCTCGGCGAACAGGCTGCGCAGCGTCTTCAGCGCGTGGAACGGACGGTCCGACTGAACCTGATCCACCGCCTCCTTCAGCCCCTGCGTCAACGGCCGAGCCGGCAGCGCTGCCGCCAGATCCTTTGCCATCGCCAGGAACAGATTGCGGCTCGCGTCAGCGTTCTGCGGATCCATCAGCATCGCCTGGGCCGCAAAGTAAAGCTGCCGCAGTGGCGTCGTGGTGTCCTCCACCTGAAGGACATGGTTCTCCAACAGGAATGTCGCGTCGTTCAGAAGCTCCAACGACACCTTCCGGTCGGTCCGCAGCACCGCGCCGTTCAGGAACAACCGCTCCCCCGCCCGCAACGTCAGATGCATGGAGCGCGGTCCCGTGCCCTGCGCGTTATCGGCTGGGCGCCTCTTTTGCCGTGGTGAACTCATGCTGACAGTCCCTCCCGGACAGTACGGTTGATATCGATGAGCCCGGCCCAATTGTCTGACTGGCCTGCCAAAATCGCGTCGCTCTCGCGGATCGTCCAAAGCCCGATGGACATCAAGTTGCCCTTCAACTCGTCCGAAAGCCCGTTGGCCGGGTCGGACAAATCGCGGATCAGAAAGCTCCACAGCGTTTGCATGTAACGGATGGCTGCGTGACGCGGGCCTGTGGCCTCGGGGTCGTCCCGCGCCGCCTCCATGAGTGCAATCCCGCGGTCGAACGCCTCCCGTTCCTGGTCGCGCGCCACCTCGCTGGAGGTCTGCCGGATGTCTTCGTAGGATACGGCCTGCACCGGTGATCTCCTTTACACAAAGTTGAGGATGCTGAGGCGGGCGATCTGGCCGGTCAGCGCAAAGCTCATTTCTAACTGCGCCGTGATCAGATCGATCCGGACCTTGGCCTCAGCCGGGTCCACACCTTCATCATCCGCCACCGCAACGGTCAGAAGATCTTGAGCAAGGCTCATCCGCTCATCGGCACGGGTGATGGAATTTTGCGAAAACCCCAGCTGGGCTTTCAGCTGCGTAGTGTTGGCGGTACCGTTGCCAAGCACCACACGCGCCTGATCGACCACCACCTGGCGTGTGCCCTCGTCGAGCGCATCGATGCCCAGCCCCGCCAGCATCGAAAACCCTTCAGCCAATTCGCGCATCGGGACGCGGTTGGCGTTCGTGGAGGTCACGATCCGCTCGTCTGGGCTGATCCGGCTCACTATGTTGGTGTCGGACGCGCTCGACCACGTGGTTCCCCACGCCGGATCGTCAAACAACGCCGCAAATTCGTTGTTCAAAAAGTCGGTCATCTGGGCCGGCGTGATGGTCGCCGCCCCAGCCGTCCCCGGCGCAAAGCCAAACTCTGTGGTGAACGCAGTAACAATCGCCGCTTCCGGCCCCGCATCGTAGCGCGAGAACGGCGCGGTATCGGAGTTGATCCCGCCAAACAGATACGAGTTCCCGTCCGACGCATTCAACCGATCCGATAGCCGATCAAGGGCAGCGCGGGCCTCAATGGCGATGGTCTGCGCGGCCTGCGGACCGGTGGGCAGCGCGATCGCAGCCGCCAATACGTCCGATGCCACCTCTTCCATGTCCGTCAGTGACGTTTGGGTCAGATCAAGCCGCGACTGGGCAATGGCGTTGGAGCGCTCAATGGTCTCCAGCAGCGAGATGTCGGCCCGGGCCGCCACAACACGGCCGGCGCCATAGCCAAGCTCAAGCCCCACGTCCGCATGGCGGCCGGTGGCAACCTCTTGCAGCCTGTCGCCAAGCTCAGCCTGAACCTGGTTGATCAAAAGCCGGGGCGCGTTGTTCAGCGCATAAGTGGAAATAGACGTGGATTGCATCAGGCGATCCTCAGTAGCGATTCAAACACTTCATCGATGATGCCGATGAGCCGCGATGCGGCAGCGAAGTTGCGCTCGATCTGAAGCTGCAGCGCGAATTCATCGTCTAGATTGACCCCGGTTGCCCGCGACAGCGCATCCGACGCCGTCTCGAACAGCGCCCGCTCACGCTGGACGTCTTCCTCCACCGAGGCGCGGCGACCCTCCAGCCAGCTGATCGACTGGCTGGCGAAATCCATGATGTCGGTGGGCTGCGCAAGTTCGGCATCAACAGCAAACGCCCGCGGTGCCTCCACCGCATCAATCAGCCCAAAAAGACGGGTGCTGAAGGCTGATGATCCGCCGGGATTGCCCGTGCCATCACGCAGCGCGAACACATCTCCGCCTTGGGACGGATCAACGCCAGCCCCAACGCTGAGCGTGCCCGCCGGATCGGCCGGATCACCGATGACGAAGAGCGAACCCGGCCCATCGGCGAAAATCGCCTCCAACGCCGTCGCCATCTCGTCGAGCTGGTTTTTGTAAACGGGAAGAAGCGTATCGCGGGCCTGGGCATGCCCAGCAATCGCGCCGCCCTCCAGCGGCATCGGCGCCCCCGCGCCAGTCACCCGCACCCCGTCCACAAACACCGCACCTGGTGCCGTCGTGGCGCTAAAGATCGCCGTCGGCACAAACTCGATGCGCCGCACGCCGCGGTCATAGAGCGTTACACCGCTATCAAGGTTGAGCGCCATATCGCCGTCCGCGCGGAGGATCGTCGTCACGCCCATCTCTTCGTTGAGCGCACTCACAATCGCATCGCGCCGATCAAGCGCAGCGGTGATGTCACGCCCCTGGGTCGTGCCCCGAACGACTTCTGTGTTGACTTGCGAGAACTCGCTGAGGAGATCGCGCACCACCTCAACGCCGCGCGCCATCTCCCGGTCCGCCCGCTCGCGCTCGCGCACCAGCGTGTCGGTGGTCCGTTCCAGCGTCGCGGCAAGCTCGCGCGCTCGCTCCACCACCTCACGTCCGATCAGCGGATCATCCGGCGCGTTGGCGAACCCTGTGAGCGCGTCGTTCAGCTCGCTCAGCTTGGCCGCCACCGACACCCCGTTTTGCGGGTCGCCGACGGTGCCAGCCATGGCCGTCAAGTGGCTCAACGTGGCGTCCCGCTCCGACAGTGCAGCGGTGGCGCCAATCATGCGGGTGTAGACGGCAACGTCCTCGGCCCGGCGGGTGGCCGTGATGACCACGCCGCCGTCGATGGTGATCGTGCGCTCCGCTGAAACGCGGGAACGCTCCGGATCGGCTGCCGCCGCGATGTTGCGGCCCGACAGCGCCAGTTCTTCCTGCGCGGCAACCAAAGCTTGCCGCGCCACGCTCGTGGCGACCGTAAGGCTCATGGATCAGCCTCTCCTTATCGGCCGAGGTTGATAAGGAGTTCCAGCAGGTCATCGCCCGTCTGGAACGACCGAGAGTTGGCCGAGAAGCCCCGCTGCGTGACAATCATATCCGTCAGCTCAGAGCCCAGATCCACGTTGGACTGCTCCAGCGCGCCCACCACTAGCGAGCCGTTGCCAGCATCGTCTGGCAGCGCGATGCGAAGATCACCGGACCGGGAGGTCGGCGAATAGATGTTGCCCGGCAGCACATCGAGCTGATCGGGGCTCGGCACGTTGGCGAGCGGAAGACGGTAGAACTCCACCTGCGCACCATCTTCATAAATGGCGAACACGCGGCCGGTGTTGTCGATCGCCACCTCTTGCACCGTCGCCGGCGCATTGCCGTTCACTGCGACCCGCAGCGGCTCAAAATCAGCGGCCAGCGAGGTGGTGCCATCAAGGTCAAGGGTGAGAAGCTCGGTGGCGTTGGGGATGGCCACTTGCAGCTGAGGCAGGTTGTCGGGATCCACGGTAACCGCAGCCGGATCGGCCAGGAACGTGGTGCCGTCGAACGCGATGCCCTCCTGGTCGATCTCTGTGATCGCACCGGTGGACGAGCTGAAGGTGACGACCGCACGCGAAAGGTATGCAGGATCAGTGGCGGCGGGCGCAGGAAGACCCGTGGGGGGCTCACTCTGGCCGTACGGGAAGTCCAGCCCCACCGCAGGGTTGGCCTGCGCCTGGTCATAGACCACCACTTCCCACTGCGCTTCCACGCCGGGCGCCGCTTCGCGGATCTTGGTCCAGTACACGTCGAGCGTCACCTCGGTGCCAAGATCATCGAACGCGATAATCGAGCTTTTCACAGTAAAGGCCGTGTCGACCGGGTTGCCGGCGCTGTCGACACCGTTGTTCGCAGGGCTCACTGCGCCCGTTACCGGCGCGGTATTGTCGTCCTCGATCTCAGTTTTGCGCGAATCCAGGTTCACCCGGTACTCGCCCAGCGTGGAGGGCGAGGCGCGCATGTTCATCACATCAAGGTTGATGGTTTCCATGCCGCCGGTGTCGTTCAGCGTGATGGCGGTGTCTTCACCGGGGGTGGAGCGCACGCCCAACAACGAAAAACCGGCGGCGTTCACCAGGTTGCCCGACTGCCCGTCCAGCACGAACGAGCCGGCGCGGGTCAGAAAGTCGCCGCCGTTCCGGTCCTGCACCACAAAGAAGCCGTTGCCTTCTACGGCAATATCGGTCCTTGAGAGCGTGTAGGTGAGCGCGCCCTGGGTCGTGACATCACGCCGGATGTTGGCGGTCACAGCGCCGGAGGAATAGGCGTTGGGCGACGATTCCAGCACGAGCGTGGAAAATTCAGCGTCCGCGCGCTTGTATCCCACAGTATTGGCGTTCGCGATGTTTTCCGCGACCGTGCCCAGCTTCGTGGCTTGCGCCTCCATGCCGGACGTGCCGGTCCGCAGCACATTATAAAGGCTCATGACATTCCTTTCGTCAGCGCCGCGCCGATGCGGCGAGCCCTCACGTCGTGGCCGACGTGCCAGGGCTGGTTCGGGGCAAACCCCCGATCATTTCCTGAAAAACAGTTTGCTTGAATGCGCTTGTGTCAGGCTGATGGTGCGGCGGTCGTCTCGTCCGCATCATGATTTTTTGCCGGCTCTGCAGAACCGTCGGCTTCAGCCGGCGCAGGCGCTCCCTTTGCCACCTGACCGGGCGCAGTCCGGCCCGCCAAAATGTCCGCCAACTCAGCAAAAACGTCGCCCGAGGATGCCTCGCCGCCCGGCTGACTGATGGCGCCATAAATCAGCGGAACCATGTCCACGGCGCGGTCCAGATGGGGGTCGGTACCGCGCTTGTAGCCGCCAAACAGCCTCAGATCAGCGCTATCCTCATAGCGGGCGATCATCGCGCGCAACGAGCGCGATAGCTCGCCCTGTTCCTTGGTGAACGCCCGCGGCGCCATGCGCGATAGCGAGGCCAGCGGATCGACCGCCGGAAAGCGCCCCGCCTCCGCCGCCTTGCGCGACAAGACGATGTGACCGTCGAG
>CAKZYH010000177.1 GCA_937884725.1 uncultured Paracoccaceae bacterium | reverse complement strand
CGCACGACATCGACGCACGCGTAGACAGTCTCGATCAGCACCTTGGCGTGCCGGCTGTCCACGTCGAGCGGGTGGCCGGATCGCGGCGTTTGCGACGCGTGGTCGTCTGCGTGGGTGAGATCGCCCAAGAATAGCGCAACCACGGTGTGGCAAGGGTCGGCCATCTCGCTGACCCCGCCGGCCAGCGTTACAAGTCGCTCGCGGGCGATTGCGAGGTCGTAGGACTCGCCGGTCTCTTTACGCCAGGAGTATTGGCCAAGGTGAGCATCGGGGATGCCAACGACGCCGAGCATGTTGTCGGCCACGGTAGCGGGCGCCGCGATCATCGGGACGGGCGGCAGATCACTCAGCGCTTCGCGGATCGCGTCCAGAACGACCTCTAGCGGGATGCCGTCGGATCGCGTCTTGATCCATTGCTGCACAACGCGGCCATCGGCATCGACAAGGGTCGACTTTGCCTTGACGGTGTGGCCATCAGGGACTGTGTACTGCTCGCCCCGTTCGGGCCGCGACTTGACCGATCGGGAGACCACATCGCCGTCTTTGTTGGTCGTCTCCGATATTTGCGAGACCTCGAACCCGTGCGGCGGATTGGCGGGATCCAGGCCTCGTAGAGAGGCGCGCATCAGCCGATAGCTGAGGGTGCTGTAGGCGAGCCCGTGATCACGAGCCGCGCGCGCAACGTTGCCCCCGGCGGCGGCAACCATGTCGACTGCCTCTCGCAGCACGTCATCCGACGCCGGCTGCGGTTCGGTCCCGCCCCTCGTTGGACGCTTCGCTCTTTGGTGTGTGTGGGGGGCAGGAGCTGGTGCGGGGTCGTCAGTTTTTGGGTCGGCCGCAAGAACGTCGCGCGTATGGCGCAAGGTGTTGCGATCTATACCGAGGGCCTTCGCTGCGTTCTGCAGGTTTCCGTTGTATTGGCGGAGCACTTCCATGCGCCGCTCGATTTCGTCCGGACTAACCGGGCGAGGAGCCATAGATCACCACTCAGCCGACGCCGACGCAACCCGACGAGGGCCGTACAGCGTCACCTGTCCCTTTGAATAAACCAGTGGAAGGGTCGAAAGGTTTGGTCGGTCAGACTGTCCGTCACGCAGCCACTTGATGCTGGCTGCACTGCAGCAAGCCTTTTTCGACGATTGCTTGGCGCGAACTGTTGTCCGCCTCGACAACGTCTTTGATCCGTCGCGCCGCGATCAGTAGATCTTCGATCACCAACGATCCGTAATGATCTGTGCTGTCGAGCACATCATGAATTTTACAAACTCCATGGGCTACGGTCGTCCGATCCCGATCTAGCGCAATACCTGTACGAGTTGCGTCCCAACCAAACTCGACTTGCAGGATGTAGTACAAGATCAATCTCGCCACTGCGCAGCGTTTTGTTCCTCTTGTCGGCTTCAGCAATTCACTGGTCGGCTGCTGCGCGAAGATCGCGACGAGAGCAGCTACACACCGCACAATCTGCTGGTCTTTCGCTGGAGTAGGGCGACGCCTACTCATGGCGTCACCCGATAAGCTGGATGTGGCGTCACCCGATAAGCTGGGTGTGGTGTCAGGCGCCGCATTTAAACGGCGACCTCTATACCGCTCGCACCATTGGCAGCGAGAATGTGTGTCACATACACAGGTCTCATCTCTCCGGACAGGAAGTGCATCTCCCGATCCGGAAGTCCAAGGCGCACTGAGCGTTCGGTCCGCACGGTGAGCGTTCCGCCGACTTCGCAACGAATCGCTCGTCCTGTTACTTCGAGGGGTTCCGTTCCGGGCGTGACCGGAAACCAGTCCAGTGCAGGCTCGGTGGAGGAGAAAATTGCCATAGCGGCCTCCTGTTTTGTCGGTAGTTTTTGGGTGAAAGGCGAAAACCAGCGGCAGCTAGAAAATCGCCGGGACAGCGCTGAACAGCGCGAACACTGCCGCGGATATCACTGCGATCGGCACCCACCACCGCTGGCCAAAGACGGGCTCAAGCGAGAAACGAAGATGGAGCGCCGCGACGACGCCAGTCATTGCGGTGAGGAAGCTGGCGAAGACCTGGTTGGTCAGTGTCCAGGTGACTGTCGGACCGTGCCCCAGTTCAACGGCAACGTAATAGACTTGCCAGTAGCCTTGTCTGAGCACCACCAGAACAAAGCCCCAGCCGATAAGCATCGCGAACCAATGCGCCGCGAAGTCATCAGGCGAACGGTGGCGGACGGGACGCGTGACCCACCAGCGCCTCAGGAACACCCAAGCGGCGCCGGTAGCGCCGAACACGGCCAGCGCGTTTGCGCCACTGGCGATGGCGTCGTCGCTTCGTGCGAACGCGGCCAGTAGGGTCTCGATCATTCGGCAGCGCCTTTGTCGACGGGGTGGGCGAAACTTGCGAGCGCTCGCGCTGTCTTGTCGTTTGTGATCGCTTCAGCACGCTTTCGCGCTTCAGCAAGTTGGTTGCGAGCCTCGACGGAACGCTGTTCAAGCGCTTCTTCACGAAGCTTCAATGGCCGGGTTAGGCCGGCCACGATGCAAAGGGCATTGATCCATTGGCTCATGAATTTGCCTGTGCTCGGACGGCGCCGGCGAGGGCGCGGATGTCATCGCTCAGCTTGTCGAGCGCGTTTGTGTTGGCCTGGGTTGACTGCACGACCTCTGTCGTCAGCACGGCCTCGCGAGCCATTGATGCTTCGAGCCGACGGAAGATCCACATGATCGCCCGCGCTTGGCCAACGATGACCGCGAGCAGAACGATCATGGCCACCGACGCATCGGTGGCCAGTCGCTCTCCCAAAGTGGCGAGAAAGTCCATACGACTTCTCCCGGTTAGGATGACGTGAGCAAAGCTGTCAGGTCAGGCCCTGAGCGCCGACGTAGCCCGCCGGGCGCTCTTCCGCCGGCAACGCGGCGATTTCCTCACCGAGAAGACGGGCCGCGAAATCCTGCAGGCCTTTAGGCGTCAGCCCCACTGCCCGTGCGGCGTCCGGAAGCTGCGCACCCATGTAGTTCGCAACGTCGGCTATGAGCTCGTTCTCGATATCGATGGTCCAGGTGCGGTTCAGGTAACGCATGCGCCCGGCAGTCACGGCCCGGCGTCCGGCACGCTCAAGGCGCCACGACGCGCTTTCTACGATTTTGTCGCCCAGGAAGGGACGCGCGAAAGCGGCCAGTGCGCCGCGGGCTGCGGTGATGCCAAGCCCGATGATCGCTTCGACGATGTCGAGGGTGTAAACCACGGCCGGGGTGACGTTCACCGTCTCAGCGAGAGCAGCGGTGGCGACGAGCGTCATCGCGCCCGCGGTTGCGAGTGTCTTCAGCATGATACTGTCCGTGTGTTGAGGGGGTTAGCGAATGCGGTCAGGCAGTGGCCTGAACGTGCATGAAATCCCGATTTTGAGTACGACCGAGGCTGGTGAAGCCCTGGGCTTCCCAAATCTCCCACCAGTCGTTGTACTCAGGCCGTGCGAAAGCGGCGCGATCACGGCCCCAGCGCAACTGGTTGCGGGTGTCGTCGAAGTCCCAGGCTATGGCTCGCGCGTGAGCCGACCAACGAGTGCCGCCACGCATTCGGCGCGGGATGAAGTCGCCGGAGAAGAAGTCGAGGCGAAGCTCAGTGCTCGCCATCTGCACGTAGCGCTCATAAACGCGTACCAAGACCACGGCGAGCCGCCAAGGGCATGGCACCTTGACCATCTGATCAACCCGTATCGGAGCGGATCCGTAGAAGGCCGCAAGCGCTTTCTCGTTGTCGGCGGGAAACGGAGAGCTCACCTTCGCAGCGGTAGAGCCTTGCCCAAGATCGCGGTCGGGCATCGGCGGCGGCATCTCTCCGAAACGCATGAAGTGGGCGTAGACCTCGCGCGCGTTGCGCGTTGCCGGACCGACCAGGCCATCGATGTCCCCGACGTCGATGCCGGTGAACTTGTACGTCAGTTGCTCGATCGCGATGTCGCGGCGAGCTTCTGACCACATGGACCACCCTCTCGGGGCGTGACCTTCAAAGAGACCGTCAACCACCAGTCGGTGCATCGCCTCCTCATCAGGAGGGAACAACCCCATTTCGGTCACGTATTGGCGAAAGTGCTCGTGCACCGTCATCGACATACGGTGGCCTCCAAATTCAATGCTGAGTGGCTGCGCGCGACGTCAGTCGAACAGCTGAATGATCTGCGTCGCGGGTGTGGTCTCGATCTCGATTACCGGCAGCACCACGCGGAGCCCGGCCGGTAGAACGGCGCCAGCGATCACCGCGCCAGCGTTGGCCTCGATCACCGCTTCCGTCGTGCGGTGCTCGGTGCCGTAGTGTCGCCAGCAAATGTGGTCGAGGACGTCGCCATCGTGCGTGGTGTAGATGGCCCGGCCGTCGGCTTCGGTGACGACCTTGACGGGATTACTGCTCATCGCGGCTGTCCTCCCCGGGCGTCTCGGCTTCGATGCGGGCGATGTAGCCCTGGCCACCGATGCTGTGTTCGACGGTAGTCGGCACCCAAAGCCCGTTGACGCCTGAGCGGATGCCAACAGCGATTACCGGGCGTTCAGCGCCGGCGGCGGGCTCGCCTTCGATCTCAAACGTTGCGGTCCCGTCGCCGCGCTTCAGCTCATTCGCCCGCGCGTCGGCCGCTTGCTGGGCTTCGTCTTTGGTGGGGAACGCTTCGCGAATGCGTTCGACAACGCCTTCGCCGCCCTCTTTGCCGACCTGGGCAGTGACGGTCTCAGTGATGTTCTTCTGCCGGTCAAAAAACCGCGCCTCAACCTCGCCCCGTGTTGGCCGATCACCCCAGCTCACTCGGTAGCTCAGTAGGTTCAGCGCCGGCGCGATGGTCAGTGGTGAAATCGATTGGCCACTGGCGGATTGCATGTCGCCACGGCGGGTCACGACCAGGTTGCGCTGCTTGACCATCGCCGCGCCGTCGTGGCTGCGTATGACGCGATCAATAAAGGCGGCGTCGCTGTTCTCGGTCTGGTGGATGTCGTCGATCAACGGGATCGAAGCGATGGCGCTGGCCACCTTCGCCGACCAACCGTTGCGACTGGCAATCTTCTCGACCAGGTCGCCAACGGTTGGTGTTTCGTCCTTCTTGTGCGTCTCGGACTGGTTTTCTTTGGCCGCCTTTGCCTTCGCGTCGACGCTGGTGCCGTGGATCGTGATCAGCTGCGGCCCCTGCCCGCCCTCAAGATCGACGGCGTCCACCTTGAAAAGTCCCGCCACGACGCCGCCCTCGCCGCGGTAGCCTATGGTGACAGCGATCTCGGAGCCCGTCGGGGGATACGCGACTCGCCCGTTCTTGTCATCGAGGACGATTTCGAGGGTGTCCGCCTCCTCGCCACGCGCGTCGGTGATGGCCGCGCTGACGAACAGTCCACCCCATCGGCCGATCAGGTCGGGG
>CAKZYH010000176.1 GCA_937884725.1 uncultured Paracoccaceae bacterium | reverse complement strand
GGCCGGCGGATGCAGAGCGACTTTGTCGCCATGCCGCCCTTCTGGACCGTCGGCCAAGTCATCGACACCCTGCGCGAAGAAGGCGATCTCCCCGACGCGTTCAACCAAATCTTCATCGTCGACGCCGCCTTCCGGCTCATGGGCACCGTCGCTCTCGACAAGCTTTTGCGCACCTATCGCCACGTGCGCATCACCGACATCATGCAGGACAACCCGCGCACCATCGCCGCCGACCTCGACCAGGAGGAAGCTGCGCGCATCTTCCAGCGCTACGACCTCTTGTCCGCCGCCGTAGTGGATGAGGGCGAGCGCTTGGTCGGCATCCTCACCATCGACGACATCGTCGACGTCATCGAAGCGGAAGCGGACGAGGACATCCGCGCCCTCGCCGGCGCCGGTGATGCGGAGCTGTCGGACGGTCCCCTCTACGTCGCCCGCACCCGCATTCCATGGCTGATGATCAACATGATCACCGCCTTCCTCGCCTCGGGCGTCATCGCGGTCTTCGACGGAACCATCGCCGAAATGGTCGCGCTCGCGATCCTAATGCCCGTCGTCACCGCGCTCGGCGGCAACGCCGGCATCCAGGCCATGACCGTCACCGTGCGCGCCATCAGCCAAAAGCAGATCAACCGCAGCAACATTGGTCGCGTGGTCGCCCGAGAAATCACCGTCGCGCTGATCAACGGGACCGCCGTTGCTGTCTGCGTTGGCGCGCTCGCAGCGCTGTGGTTTTCGGCGCCCGCGCTCGGTGTCGTGATCGGTGCGGCGCTGATCTTCAACATCTTATGCGCCGGCCTCTTCGGCGCAGTCCTGCCGCTCGCGCTCGACAAAGCAGGTGCCGACCCCGCCGTCGCCTCGTCGGTCTTCCTCACCACGCTCACCGACGTCATCGGCTTCTTTGCCTTTCTCGCGCTCGCCCAGTGGTGGTTCGTCCTCAGCTGATCGCCACAAAGAGCGCGCAAGCCAGCCAGCCCATGAACGCGCATTCCACCCGCCGCCCGGCGGTGCCACGATGGCGCTCTGTTGAGCGAAGTCATCCTCCTCCTCGCCGCCATCGTGCTGGGCGCTGCCGTGCAGGGGGCAGTGGGCATCGGCTTTAGCATCGTCGTCGCGCCCGTCGTGATGGTCCAGTTCGGCACCGCCATCGCCGTGCCGCTCCTGCTCCTCCTCAACACCACCATCTCTGTCGCAGCTGTCAGACCAAGCCTGTGGCGCACCGAGGCCGGGCTCGTCATACCCGCCACCATCGCTTGCTTCGCCGGCATGGCCGCCGGGATCCTCGTCTACCCCGCCTTTTCGGAGCGCACGGTCCTCCTTCTCACCGCCCTCTTCCTCGCGCTCGGCCTCGCCTCGTCGTTGATCACCATCAGCGCCAACGCAGGCCCGTGGGTGAGCCGGCTCGCCGCCTTTGGGGCAGGCCTTGGCACAGTCTGGGCCTCCACCCCCGGCCCCCTCATTATCCTCGGCTTCCTCGCCGCCGGCCGCACCGGACAGCAGGCCCGCAAAATCATCCAAAATGTCAGCGTCATCACCTTCGGCGCCGGCGTCTGCCTCCACCTCGCCTCGGGCCCAGCCACCTTCTTGCAAACCCCTCATCTGGGTGCGCTTATCGCAGCAGCCGCACTCGGCGCCCTCCTCGGCCGCTGGGGCGGCGCGGCTTTGCCTCAGAGCGTGCTCATCGGCATCATCCGCATCATCTCCGTCGCGGCCATCATCATCCTCGTCCGCCGCGCCCTGCTTTTGGACTGACACCCATGCCCTCAGAGATTGCAAAAATCCTCTCCCGCTTCCCCCGTGCGGACCTCATGGGCTCACAGCCAACCCCGCTCGAGCGCCTGAACCGCCTGTCTGACCAGCTGGGGATCGACCTTTGGCTGAAGCGGGACGACCTCTCGCTCCTGGGCTTCGGCGGCAACAAAATCCGGCAGCTGGAGTTCTATCTCGGCGATGCGGTCGACAAAGGCGCCGACACCATCCTCATCACCGGCGCGGTCCAATCGAACTTCGTCCGCTCCGCCGCCGCCGCCGCCGCCCGCTGCGGCATGCACGCCGTCCTCCAGCTGGAGGAGCGGGTGGCCGACATGGACCCCCTCTACCATTCGTCCGGCAATGTGCTGCTGGCTCAAATCCTGGGCGCAGAACACATCCGCTACCCTGTCGGCGAGGACGAAAATGGCGCCGACGACGGCCTGCACCGTAAGGCCGATGAACTCATCGCCGAAGGCCGCAAGCCCTACGTGATCCACCTTGGCGTCGGTCATCCCCCACTCGGCTCGCTGGGCTACATGGCCGCCGCCGACGAGCTCATCGCGGAAATGGCCGACTGGGACGATGTGGTGGTCGCCACCGGCAGCGGCTCCACCCACACGGGCCTCCTCGCGGGTCTCAACATCCTTCGCAGCAGCGCGACCGTCCACGGCATTTGCGTGCGCCGCAGCGCGGACCTCCAGCGCGAACGGCTCGCCGTCGTGTTCGAGCACCTCGCCAAACTGCTAGAGCGCGACGAGGCGGAAATCGCCGCTGGCAACACCATCTCCGACGCCGCCCTCACCCCCGGCTACGGCAAAATGGGTGAGCACACCCGCGAAGCACTCACCATGATGGCGCGCGTGGAAGGCATCTTCCTCGACCCGGTCTACACCGCCAAAGTGTTCGCCGGCCTCATCGCCAAAGTCCGATCGGGTGAGATCAAGCCAGGCGCCAAAGTCGTGATGTTCCACACCGGCGGCACACCCGCCCTGTTCGGCTATCAGTCAACGCTCGCGGCCCTTTAGCCGGCCAACGCACCACGCTTTCAGACCCTAAGCCTCGTGCGCGCAGCCGAGGTCGGTTGGCTCAGCACCGACATCGTATATTATTCATCCAAAGCTGGTCGCCACACCTCAGAACTTTCCAAAACGGCCAGCCGCGCACAGGGAGTGACGCCATGAGCAAGATCATCCACAACCGCAGGCAGTTTCTGACCGCCTCCGCGCTCGGTATGGGCGCCGCAACGCTGACCCTCGGCAGCACCGGCCTCGTCGGACGCGCGCACGCCGCCGCCCCGCTCGCGACCACCCAAGCCCCCTACTTCTACCGCTTCATGCACGGCGACGCCCAGGTCACCATGGTCTCCGACGGCCCGCTCCCGCTCGGCAGCCCGGCCGGCAACTTCCTTGGCGTGGAAGAAGACGTCATCAACGGGATGCTCACCGACAACTTCTTGCCCACCGACAATGTCGTGCTGGAGCAGAACATCCCGATCGTGAACATCAACGGCAACCTCATCCTGTTCGACACAGGCATGGGCACCATCGACATGTTTGGCCCCACCACCGGGCGCCTGTTGAAGAGCATGGACGAAGCCGGCATCGCGCCGGAAGATATCGACTACATCGTCTGCACCCACGGCCACATCGACCACATCGGCGGGATCGTCGGCGCGAGCGGCCCGTACTTCCCCAACGCTGAGCTCTACATCAGCCAGGCCGACTTCGATTACTGGACGGACGAGAACAAACTCTCCGGCGGCCTCGGCCCGTTCGTCCAGGCCGCGCGCGATAACCTGATGCCGGTCCGCGAGCGCATCAGCTTCTTCAAGGACGAGGAAGAGTTCCTGCCCGGCATCACTGCCATGGCAACGCCTGGCCACACCGTTGGCCACACGATCTTTATGATCGAATCGGGCGGCAGCCCGCTCTGTTTCATCGGCGACCTGACGCACCACCAAATCCTCCTGGTGGAGCGCCCACGGATCGAGTTCGCCTACGACACCGATCCCAAACAGTCAGCCGATTCCCGCGTGCGCGCGCTCGACATGCTGGCCGCCAACCGCATCCCGTGCATGGCGTTCCACTTCCCGTGGCCCGGCATCGGTCACTTTGTGAAGATGGGCGACGGCTTCCGCTTCCTGCCGAGCCCCATGCAGCTGGGCTAACCCCCAACCACCGGTCCCGCGTACGCGCGGGACCACCTCCGCCTCCTAGTCAGGCGGTCTTCTCAAACAGCTCGCGCCCGATCAGCATCCGGCGGATTTCGCTGGTGCCGGCGCCGATCTCGTAAAGCTTCGCATCGCGCAAAATGCGCCCCGTCGCATACTCGTTAATGTAACCGTTGCCGCCGAGTGCCTGGATCGCCTCCAGTGCGATTTGCGTCGCCTTCTCCGCCGCATAAAGGATCGCACCCGCAGCATCCTCGCGCGTCGTGCGGTTCGCATCACACGCCGCCGCCACCGAATACACGTAAGCTTTGCACGCGTTCATGGTCACGTACATGTCCGCGACCTTCCCCTGCATCAGCTGAAACGTCCCGATCGGCTTGCCGAACTGCTTGCGCTCATGGACGTACGGCATCACCAAATCCATGCACGCTTGCATGAGCCCCAACGGCCCCGCCGCCAGCACGACGCGCTCATAATCAAGCCCGGACATTAAAACGTTGACCCCGCGCCCCACAGCGCCGAGCACGTTCTCTTCCGGCACCTCGCAGTCCTCAAAGACCAACTCGCAGGTGTCTGAACCCCGCATGCCCAGCTTGTCGAGCTTCTGCGCGGTGGAAAAACCCTCCATGTCCTTCTCGATCAGGAAGGCCGTGATGCCCCGCGGCCCGGCGTCCGGATCGGTCTTGGCGTACACCACCAGCGTCTCGGCCACCGGCCCGTTGGTGATCCAAAACTTCGAGCCGTTGAGCACCCACCGGTCGCCCTTCTTGTCGGCCCGCGTGCGCATGGACACCACGTCGGACCCCGACCCAGGCTCCGACATTGCGAGCGCCCCCACATGCTCACCGCTGATCAGTTTGGGCAAAAAGCGCGCCTTCTGCTCAGCGTTGCCGTTGCGCGCGATCTGGTTGACGCAAAGGTTGGAGTGCGCCCCATACGACAGCCCCACCGAGCCGGACGCGCGCGACACCTCTTCCATCGCTACGCAGTGGGCGAGGTAGCCCATCCCCGCGCCGCCATCCTCCTCCGCCACCGTGATGCCGTGCAGGCCAAGCTCACCCATGGATGGCCAAAGATGGCGCGGAAACTCGTTGTCGCGGTCCACCTGCTCGGCGATCGGCGCAATGGAATCGGCTGAATAGGACCGCACCTGGTCCCGCAGCATGTCCATGTCTTCGCCCAAGCCAAAATCGAAACCGCGAAAATCGTTGCGCATGTATGCCTCCCTGACACGCCCTATCTAGCCGCCGCGCCGCAGCCGGAAAAGAGACGGGCCGCCGCGTCTGGCCGGCAAGCTCGCGTCAGCGCGCGGCGTGGGAGGGCGCAGCGTCTGGGTGCGCCACCACCGCCATCGTCGCGGTCAGCATCGCCACATGTTTGCGCGCGCCATCCGGATCGGAAAACACGTCCGTCATCGCAACAACGGTCTGCCG
>CAKZYH010000175.1 GCA_937884725.1 uncultured Paracoccaceae bacterium | reverse complement strand
GGGATCGGCACGTTCACGCCAACCATCCCCACCTCGACCTTGCTCACAAAGTCGCGCGCGGTGTCGCCATCGCGGGTGAAGATCGCAACGCCGTTGCCATACTCGTGCTCGGTCGGCAGGCGCGCGGCCTCGTCATAATCCTTCGCCCGCACCACCGACAGCACCGGGCCAAAAATCTCGTCCTTGTAGATCGACATGTCCGGCGTCACCCGGTCGAACAGGCACGCACCGTGATAAAAGCCGTTCTCATAGCCCTGCAGCGTGAAGTCCCGGCCATCGACCACAAGGTCAGCGCCCTCAGCCACGCCAGCATCTACATAGCGCCGCACACGGTCCCGCGCCGCCGCCGTCACCAGCGGCCCAAAGTCGGCGTCAGGATCCTCCGACGGCCCAATGCGCAGCTTCTCCACCCGCGGGATGAGCCGCTCCATCAGCGCGTCGGCCGCCTTGTCGCCCACCGGCACAGCCACTGAAATCGCCATGCACCGCTCGCCCGCCGACCCATAGCCGGCACCAATCAGCGCATCGACCGCCTGGTCCATGTCCGCGTCAGGCATCACGATCATGTGGTTCTTCGCACCACCAAAACACTGCGCCCGTTTCCCGTGCTGCGCGGCCATCGTGTAGACGTATTGCGCAATATCGGACGACCCCACAAAGCCCACGGCCATAATGCGCGGATCGGTCAACAACGCATCGACCGCCCCCTTATCGCCATGCACCACATTCAGAATGCCCTCCGGCAACCCAGCTTCGATCATCAGCTCGGCAAGCCGCACCGGCACGGACGGATCCCGCTCCGACGGCTTCAGAATAAAGGCATTCCCCGCCGCAATCGCCGGCGCAAACTTCCACATCGGGATCATCGCGGGGAAGTTGAACGGCGTAATGCCGGCCACAACACCCAGCGGCTGGCGCATCGAATACATGTCGATGGACGGCCCCGCACCGTCGGTATACTCGCCCTTCATCAGGTGCGGGATGCCGATGGCAAACTCGGCCACCTCAAGCCCGCGCTGCACATCGCCCTTCGCATCGGGCACAGTCTTGCCGTGCTCAGACGCCAAAAGGTGCGCCAGCTCATCCATATTGTCGTTGAGGAGCTGCACGAACTTCATCATCACCCGCGCGCGCCGCTGAGGGTTCGTCGCCGCCCACGCGGGCTGCGCCGCCGCCGCATTGTCGATCGCCGCACGCACCTCGTCAGCGTTCGCGAGCGGCACCTCGGCCTGCACCTCGCCGGTCGCCGGGCGAAACACGTCCGCCTTCCGCCCCGAACTGCCCGCCACGCGCTTGCCGCCGATAAAATGGTCCACCTGGCGCATGACGCCCTCCGCTCTCGCCCGTTTCCTTTGAGCCCGACACTTACGGCACAGGCGAGCGCCGTCAAAGGCGCCAGCCCTCCGCGGGGCAGCCCTGCCCTACTGCATGCTCCCGGCATCAATCCGCCCAGGCACCGTCCGTTGACGCGTCGCGCCCTCCGGCACCTCCAGCGTGTTTTTGCCGAGCGGCGTCGTGGGCTGCGTCTCATTGCCCGCCGGCGACCACACCGCCATCAGCCGGCACTGGCTCATCGCCGTGTTCGCCGCACACTGCGCCGCCAACGTGCGCGCCAGCACCGCCTCCGACGACATCCCGCACATGAACGTCACCCGCGTGATCTCGCCGCCCTCCAGATACGTCATCGCCCCCGACGTGCCGGCCGGAAAACACCAGCGCACCCTGAGACAATCCTCGCCCCCCTCAGAGCGGCACTTCGCCCGTGCCGCGTTCAGCGTCCCATCCGCCGTCGGCCCGAAGGAGGCAAAATACCCATCGTCCGCGCTCTTTGCGATGGCGATCCCATTGTCCTGCGCCACAGCAGGCCCCGCGAAACAGACTGCCAACGCCAGCACCACTCGTTTGAGCCCTTTTGTCATGGCCCTCACCTTCTCACTGTTTCACCCCGAGCTACCACAACGCCGCCACCTGCAAAACAACGCTGAAAAACAACAGCGCGCGATCCCTTGCCCCGCACGCCAACCCCGCGCCACATTAGCCCCGCACGGCAAGGAAGGGTCATCATGGCAAGCAACCTCACCATCAACGGCGAGCGGCTCTGGTCGACCCTGCAAGAGACGGCAAAGTTCGGCGGCACCCCCAAGGGCGGCATCAAGCGCCTCGCCCTCTCCGATGAGGACCGCGACGTGCGCGACTGGTTCCGCGCCGCCTGCGAGGCGGAGGGCCTCACCGTCACCATCGATGGCGTCGGCAACATGTTTGCCACCCGCCCCGGCACCGACCCCAACGCCAAGGCTATCGCGTTCGGCAGCCACCTCGACACCCAGCCCGCCGGCGGCAAATTCGACGGCATCTTGGGCGTTTTGGCGGGCCTTGAGGTCATGCGCACCCTCAACGAGGCGGGCTACGAGACCACAGCGCCCCTGACGCTCGTCAACTGGACCAACGAGGAAGGCGCCCGCTTTGCCCCCGCCATGATGTGCTCCGGCGTTTATGCCGGCGAGATCGATGCCGCCCCCATGATGGCCGGCGTCGACAATGACGGGCGCGTCTTTGCCGACGAGCTCGCCCGCATCGGCTACGCGGGGGACGAGCCCATCGGCGAGCGCCGGTTCGCCGCCTTCATCGAGCTTCACATCGAACAGGGCCCGCTCCTGGAGGCGGCCGAAGAGACCATCGGCATCGTCACCGGCGGCCAGGGCATTTTGTGGTTCGACGGCACACTCTTTGGCCGCGACAGCCACGCCGGCACCACGCCCATGACCATGCGCCGCGACGCCATGACGGGTCTTGGCGAGGTGGCGCTCCTCATCGAGGCCATCGCCCGCGAGCATGGGCCGGCGGGCGTCGGCACCATGGGCGAAGTCGCGGTCATTCCGGGCTCGCGCAACACCATTCCGGGCGAGGCCCGCTTCAAGGCCGAGTTCCGCCACCCGGACGCCGCCGCCCTCACCGCCATGGACGAAGCCTTTCGCACCCGTACTGCCGAGATCGCCGAGCGCCGAGATTTGACGGCGGACCTGCGCTTCCTATGGCGCAAAGACCCGCTTGTTTTTGACGAGGGCATCACAGCCGCCATCGAGCGCAGCGCCGTCGCCCGAGGTTTTAAGCACCGCCGCATGATCTCCGGCGCCGGCCACGACGCATATTATGTGGCAAGCACCTGCCCGACGGCGATGATCTT
>CAKZYH010000174.1 GCA_937884725.1 uncultured Paracoccaceae bacterium | reverse complement strand
TCCGCGAGGTTTGAAACTCAGGCATTAATCCGCCTCAGCCACGCGGCTCAACTTGGACGCCCGCGCCTGCCGCATTTTCGCAAAGTCGTCCCCCGCATGATACGACGAACGGGTCAGCGGTGATGACGCAACCATGAGAAACCCTTTGGCGAATGCGATCGTCTTGTACGCGCCAAACTCCTTCGGCGTAACATACTCAATCACCGGATGATGCTTTCGCGTGGGTTGCAAGTATTGCCCAATGGTCAAAAAGTCCACATCCGCAGACCGCAGATCATCCATTAACTGCAATACTTCATTACGCTGTTCCCCGAGCCCCACCATAATCCCGCTCTTGGTGAATATTTCAGGATTAAGCATCTTGACCCGATCAAGCAGCCGAATGGAGTGATAATACCGCGCGCCAGGCCGAACCCGCAGGTAGTTGGACGGAACAGTCTCAAGATTGTGGTTGAACACATCCGGTTTGGCGTGAACCACAGTCTCGAGCGCCCCGGGTTTGCGCAAAAAGTCCGGCGTCAAAACCTCAATGGTCGCGCCAGGAGCCGTCGCCCGGATCGCACGGATCGTGTCAGCCATATGATTGGCGCCGCCATCGGCCAGATCATCACGATCCACCGATGTCACCACAACGTGCTCCAGCCCCAGCGTCGCCACCGCGTCAGCCACCTTCTGCGGCTCGGCCGCATCCAGCGCCTCAGGCCGGCCGGTGCGCACATTGCAAAACGCACACGCCCTGGTGCACGTGTCGCCCATGATCATGAACGTCGCGTGCTTTTTCGACCAGCACTCACCAATGTTCGGGCAGCCCGCCTCCTCACACACCGTCACTAGGCTTTTGGACCGCACAAGGTCCATTGTCTCCTGGTACACCGGAGAGCCAGGCGCGCGTACACGGATCCAATCCGGCTTCTTCGGCGCGCGCGCCGAATCAGGCCGGTGGGCCTTTTCAGGGTGGCGCATCGTCCGCTGATCGAGCACCGTCACCATAATGTTCGCTCCTCCCGCAGCACTCGGAATCATAGGCAATTATTTGCCGCCCGGCGACCCGTACGCCCACTTCCGTCGCCGGACATGGCGCCACGCGACAAAACTGTGTCCTTCGCGCTGCCAGTACTGCGACAGCTACATCGACCCGACCGGTAACCCAATACAGATCGCGCCGCGTAGCCCGCGCCGCAAGACCACGCCACCACCCACCATCAAGGGCTGTGCTTCGCCCTACAATCGGCTATGATCGCGGCGCGACGGCCCCGTAGCTCAGCAGGATAGAGCGGCAGATTCCTAATCTGTAGGTCACAGGTTCGAATCCTGTCGGGGTCGCCACATTATGCGCGTCTAAACTGTAATCGCGCCACCGCATCAGTCACCGCACCCCGCGCAATAACAACGCGCCGCCCTATCCCCCATCCAGGCTCACGTGCGCCGCCACCACGCGCCACCCCTCCGGCCGCAGCTGCCACACCTGCGTCTGCGCCCCCTTCAGCCCGGACGCATCGCGCGTATAGGTCGCCGCCGCCACGGCCACGGTCTCGCTCAGCACTACAATCTCCACCCGCGTCAGCGTGCGCGCCACATCGCTAGGGTCCCGCCCTCGGCGAAACGCAGCAATCTGCGCATGCCCACACAGTCCTCCGCTGTTCGTCATCCGCAGCGTCGCCGGATCGTCGGCAAACAGGCCGATCAGCGCCTCCACATCGTTCCCCACCAGCGCCTTCTCGTACGCGTCGAACGAGGCCCGCACCTCCCCCTCGATCCGCGCCTTCACCTGCCCGTCCATCAAGCGTCCACTCCTCTGCGACGCCCCAGCCAAGCAAAGCCGATGCCCAAATCCACCGGGCAACAACACCGTTCCAAATGGCGCAATCTTTGCCTCGCAACGCTAAATCGGCCCCAGCCCCAAACACAGAGACGCCCCGTGACCACCTTCGATCCCGACGCCCACATCGACAGCGCCTCCCCCGCCGTGGGCCTCACCATCGACCCGGCCTACCGCGAGGGCGTCAAACGGTTCCTTCTGCTCGCCGCCGAAATGGCCGACGCGCTCAAAGAGGCCGACCTAGACCCCAACGAACAGGCCCATGCCCCCGTTTTCACGCCGCCCAAGGCCGCCGAATGAGCGCCCTCGCCCCCTTCGCCACCGCAAGCGAGATCGCGGACGCGGTAAAGTCCGGCACCGTCACCGCCCGCACCGTCATAGAGGCGGCCCTCACGCGCGCCCACCAAAGCAACCCCACCATCAACGCCTTCTCCGCCGTGCTCGCCGAGCGCGCCCTCGCGAGCGCCGACGCGGTCGACGCCGGCCCCAAAGGCCCCCTAGCCGGCGTCCCCTTCGCGGTCAAAAACCTCTGCGATCTCACCGGCGAAACTACCCTCGCCGGCGCCAAAATCACCGCGAGCGATCCCGCCGCGACGCAAGACGCCGACATGGTCCAGCGCCTCGAAGCGGCCGGCGCCATCTGCATCGGCGCGCTCCACATGGGCGAATTCGCCTACGACTTCACCGGCGAAAACGCCCACTACGGCCCCGTGCGCAATCCCCACGACACGAGCCGCATGACCGGCGGCTCCTCCTCAGGCTCCGGCGCAGCGGTCGCCGCCGGCGTCGTCCCCCTCGCGCTCGGCTCAGACACCAACGGCTCGCTGCGCGTCCCCTCGTCCCTGTGCGGCGTCCTCAGCCTCAAACCCACCTACGGCCGGCTGTCGCGCGGCGGCACATACCCCTTCGTCGACAGCCTCGACCACATCGGCCCCTTCGCCCGCACCGTCGACGATCTCGCCGCCACCTACGACGCCATGCAGGCCCCCGGCCCCGTGCGCGACCACGCCATCGCAGACGTGCCGCCCGAATTCACCCGCGCTCAGCTCGCCGGCCCACCCGTGCGCGTCGGCGTCCCCCGCGGCTTCTTCGACGAATGTTCTGGCGAAGAGGCCTTGGCCCGCCGCGCAGAGGCCGCCGCCGTATTCGGCCCCACAGTCGACATCGATCTCCCAGGCGCCAAGGCCGGCCGCGCCGGCGCATACCTCATCACCAACGCCGAAGCCGCAGCCTTCCACCTGGAGCGCCTTCAACCCCACGCCAACGAGTTCGACCGCGACACCCGCGACCGCCTCCTCGCCGGCGCGCTCCTCCCGGCCCCCTGGATCCTCCGCGCCCAGCGCGTCCGCCGCTGGTGGCAAGACCAAGTGCTGACCGCGTTCAAAACCGCAAACGTCGCCGTCTTCCTCGTACCCGCAACGCCCTTCACCGCCCCAAAAATCGGCCAAGACC
>CAKZYH010000173.1 GCA_937884725.1 uncultured Paracoccaceae bacterium | reverse complement strand
ATATTTGTTCGGTCGATAGCATCCCGATAGATGAGAACCAGAGCACCAATCGCGATACCGCCAATACCAGCGACCTGACCGAGCAGGTGAAGCGTTTCCATGAACAACCATCGCGCTCAATTCCGGGAGATTACCGAAGTGTAACAAACTGCGCCGCTGGCTACAAACCCGTCAATGGGGACGAAAGAAAAAGGCTGGGCGTTGCGGCCCAGCCTTTCATCTCAATTCGTACCGCTAGCCTTACTCAGCAGCTTCCTTCGGAATCTCCTGCCCGGTGTCCTGATCTACCACCTTCATCGAAAGCCGCACCTTGCCGCGCTCATCAAAGCCCATGAGCTTCACCCAGACTTTTTGGCCTTCCTTGACCACGTCGGACGATTTTTCCGGGCGGCCTTGTGTCATCTGGGAAATGTGCACCAGGCCGTCGCGGGGGCCGAAGAAGTTCACGAAGGCGCCGAAGTCGACGACCTTCACCACTGTTCCCTGGTAGATTTCGCCGACTTCCGGCTCAGCCGTAATGCCGCGGATCCAGTTGAGGGCCGCCGTGATCGCCTTGCCGTCGGAGGAGGCGATTTTGACGGTGCCATCGTCTTCGATGTTCACCTTCGCGCCGGTCTTTTCGACAATCTCGCGGATGACTTTGCCGCCGGAGCCGATGACTTCGCGGATTTTGTCGACCGGGATCTTGATGACCTCGATGCGCGGGGCGTGCTCGCCAAGCTCAGTCCGGGCGCTGTCGATGGCCTTGGCCATCTCGCCCAGAATGTGCAGGCGGCCGTCCTTCGCCTGATCGAGCGCCACCTTCATGATCTCTTCGGTGATGCCGTCGATCTTGATGTCCATCTGCAGCGACGTGACACCGTTGGCCGAGCCAGCCACCTTAAAGTCCATGTCGCCGAGGTGGTCTTCATCGCCGAGGATGTCGGAGAGGACCGCGAACTTGTCGCCCTCTTTGATGAGGCCCATGGCAATGCCCGCGACCGGGGAGGCGAGGGGCACGCCGGCGTCCATGAGGGCGAGCGAGGAGCCGCAGACGGTCGCCATGGAGGACGAGCCGTTGGACTCGGTGATCTCGGAGACCACGCGCGTGGTGTACGGGAAGTCGTGGTGGGCCGGCATCATCGGGTGCACAGCGCGCCAGGCGAGCTTGCCGTGGCCGATTTCGCGGCGGCCCGGGGAGCCCATGCGGCCCGTCTCACCCACCGAATAGGGCGGGAAGTTGTAGTGCAGCATGAAGGTGGACTTCACGGTGCCTTCCAGAAGATCGACGAACTGCTCGTCGTCGCCCGTGCCCAGCGTTGCGACCACCAGCGCCTGGGTTTCACCGCGGGTGAAGAGCGCCGAGCCGTGGGCGCGGGGCAGGATGCCCACTTCGCACTCGATGGGGCGGACCGTTGAGAGGTCGCGGCCGTCAATGCGGACCTTGTCGTCCAGGATTTGCCCGCGCACGATGCCAGCTTCGGTCTTTTTGAAGACGTCGCCGACTTGGTTTTTGGTGGGCGCGCCTTCGTCCTCGGTGACGAGCGCTTCCATGACCTTGGCTTTGACAGCGTCGATGGCGTTGCGCCGCTCGGTCTTTTCTTTGATGGCGTAAGCGGCTTTGAGGTCCGACGCGGAGAGGTCTTTCACCTTCGCGGCGAGCTCGCTCATGTCGGCGGGTTCGAACGGACGCGGCTCTTTGGCGGCCTTTTCAGCGAGGCGGACAATGGCGTCGATGACCGGCTGGAAGCCTTTGTGGCCGAACATGACGGCGCCGAGCATGATGTCTTCGGCAAGCTCTTTGGCTTCCGATTCCACCATCAGCACGGCGTCGCCGGTGCCGGCGACCACCAGGTCGAGGACCGAATCTTCCATCTGATCGAGCGTGGGGTTGAGGACGTACTCGCCATCCACATAACCAACGCGGGCGCCGCCGATGGGGCCCATGAAGGGGACGCCGGAGATGGTGAGCGCGGCGGAGGCTGCGACCAGCGCCACAATGTCAGGCGCGTTTTCGAGGTCATGCGACAGGGTTGTCAGCACCACCTGCGTGTCGTTTTTATAGCCTTCCACGAAGAGGGGGCGGATGGGGCGGTCGATCAGGCGGGAGGTGAGCGTTTCGTGCTCGCTCGGCCGGCCTTCGCGCTTGAAAAAGCCACCGGGGATTTTGCCCGCCGCAAAGGCTTTTTCTTGGTAGTTTACGGTGAGGGGGAAGAAGTCGAACCCAGGCTTGGGCTCCTTCTCGGAGACCACGTTGGCCATGACGGTGGTCTCGCCGTAGGTGACGACGACCGAGCCGTCGGCCTGGCGGGCGACTTTACCGGTTTCCAGGGTCAGCTCGCGGCCGCCCCATTCAATGGTTTCTTTTTGCAGATCGAACATGTCTTTGCCTTTTCGGATCGGACCGGTTCTGGCGGGCAAGACGGCAAGGGGCTGCGCTCGTTCGCAGCCGCTTTCAATCCTGCCCTTCCTGAGGACCGGTGGCCCCGTTCGGCGGGGCCGGTGCGGGGCCCTATGCCCCGGGTCTCAGAGGCGTTTTCCGCCTCCGACGCACTCCCATGTGATATGGGAAGTGCAGAAGCCCGGCGCACGAACTTTTTCGAGCGCCGGGTGAATGAATTGTGGATTGCGCGGCGTGGTTAGCGGCGCAGGCCGAGGCGCTTAATCAGCGATTGATAACGGCTCTCATCGACGCGCTTCACATAGTCGAGCAGGTGGCGCCGCTGGGAAACCAGGCGCAAGAGACCGCGGCGGGAGTGGTTGTCCTTAGCGTGCTCTTTGAAGTGGCCGGTGAGGTTGTTGATGCGTTCGGTCAGAATGGCGACCTGCACCTCAGGGGAGCCGGTGTCGCCGTCCTTGGTGCCATATTCTTTCATCAGCGCTGACTTGCGCTCTGCCGTAATCGACATCGTGGTACTCCTGTGTGGTCACGACCGGCCGAGATGTCGTTCAGCCAGCGTCTTTGGTCATGGGGACATATGCCATCCGCGGCGCCAAGCCAAGGGACGGCGAGACGATGCAGTGCTGCTCCGACCGCGGCGCCCTTACGCGTCAGCGGGTGTGGCCTCGTCTAGTAGAGGTCGAGGAAGCCCTGTTTTTTGGCCCACTCGAAGTGCTCGTCGCGGGACTGATTGAGCTTGGCATGGGTGATCATCATCGTGCCGATGTCGGCCACATCGCCGCTTTCACCCCAGTTCTCCGGTTGCCAGATTTGGCTGCGCATGATGCATTTGGGGCAGTGGATGAAGGCCTCGTCCACGTAAATGAGCAGCGCGAGGCGCGGGGGCTTTCCGTTTACGGCCATCGGCTCCAGAAGGCTTGGATCGCTGGATATCCGAGCTCTGCCCCGTATGCGCAGCGTCTCGCCTTTGCCTGGTACCATGAAGAGCACGCCTACACGGTCGTTCTGAAGGACGTTATGGAAGGTGTCGACGCGCCGATTTCCGGGCCGGTCTGGAATGGCGACCATGGTGTCGGACAGGACCTTAACGAAGCCCGCGGGATCGCCTTTGGGGGAGATGTCCAAGTGTCCGTCGGAGCCCGCGGTGCCGATAAGGCAGAACCGCGAGGCGGCGATGAAGTCTTTGCAAAGGTCGTCTAGGCGGGGCTGCACCTTATCGATGACGGCTTGGACTGGCTTGCCGATCACGGCATCCAGTTCATCGCTGGTGGTGAGCAGGCCGGTCATGCCTGCGAATGGATCAGCTGTGTGGGCCATGCGCCACCTCGGTCCTAGACCATGATCCGATCAGGTTGGATCAATCTGATCGGATCAAAACGCGGTCGGTCTCTGGTCTGGCGCGTCATCTTTTCGATCTGATCGGTTCAATCGGATCGGATGATACGCTGGTGCGGCTGTTTAGCACACACAGGCGCGCGCAGGAACGCCCACGATGACTGCTGCCAGAGGCCACCCAAGCTTGACCCGCGGGTGGCTAGTGGCAATCCAGCGACGCGGTGGAGACCCAGCCATAATAGATGGTGGGGCGGGGGGAGCGCAGACGGACCCACAGATCCACCGACGGCGACCATGCCGGTTCGATCACTTCCACCTGGATGCCGGCGGGGAGCTGGCCGTTGCGTCGGTCGTTGGGCGCGCGCCAGGTGATAATGGGCCGCCCGAGCGTGCACGCTTGCGGGTCAAACTCGACGAGGGGCGGCGGCGGCGCAGGCGTTATGGGCGCCAAGAGGTCCGCTGCGACGGCCGGAACGCTTACAAGCGCTATCAAAAGCCCGAGCACTTTCCACTGCATCGCTCACCCCTTTTCTCGCTGCCATCGCGCCGCCGGACGTTCGCCGACGACACTCTCGCAGCTCAGGCTGGGGTCAGCCTGCCGCGCCCGAGGCAGGGGCCGTTGGCGCTGGGGCCGCTGGCGCAGCTTGCGCAGATGGCTCGATGCGGATGGTGTGACGCGCGGGCTTAAAGACCTTGAGGGGACGCAATTCGCCCGCTGCCGGCTCGCATAGCGCAACCACATGCGGTCCACTCATGGCACGGACAAGGCCGTCAGGGACCGGATCGGTGGGGCGCAGCAAGATGGCCTGACCGCGACGCAGGCGACCGGACGCGTTCTGGTCCACCGGCAGGGCAGGGACCGAGGCAAGCGCGTCCGCAGGTTTGCGCAGCACCCCATCAAGCGCGGCTTGGGTATCGGCTTCGGCGCTCGCGCTGAGGGCATCGAGCGTCACCATATCGGCCTCGCCGAACGGGCCAACGCGGGTGCGCCGCAGCGCCGTCACATGACCGGCCGTACCCAGAGCAGCGCCAAGATCGCGGGCGATGGCGCGCACATATGTCCCTTTGCCGCAGTCAGCTTCCAGCGTGACCTCATCCGCGCTGGGCTCGCCGACAATCTCAAGCCGCGTGATCGTCACCGTCCGCGGTTTGATCTCCACGGTCTCACCGCCACGCGCCAGGTCGTAGGCGCGTTGGCCGTTGATCTTCACAGCAGAATATTGCGGTGGGATCTGCTCGATCTCACCAACAAACGTTACCAGCGCGGCGTCAATGGCATCGCGGCTGGGGCGCACGTCGCTGGTGGCGATCACCTCGCCGTCGCTGTCGTCCGTGTCGGTTTGTGCGCCCCAGCGGATCGTGAAGCGGTACGACTTTTCGCCGTCCACCACGTAGGGGACGGTTTTGGTCGCTTCGCCCAGCGCGAGCGGCAACAGGCCCGTCGCAAGCGGATCCAGCGTGCCGGCGTGACCAGCCTTCGCGGGCAGAAAAAGGCGCTTCACCGCGGCCAAAGCCTGCGTCGACGTGAGCCCCTGCGGCTTGTCGAGAAGAATCCACCCGTCGAGGTCGTTTTTCGGGCGGCCGCGCTTGCCACGGGGTTTGCGGGGGGCGGGTTTGCCCCCATCACGCAGGTCGAAAGTCTTTACCATTATGGATCCGTTTTGGCGTCGGCGGGGTCGTCCGCCGGCAGTGCATCTGTGTGTGGCGCATGGGCCTCGTCACCGAGATCGGAAGCGACGCGCGGGTCGGCGAGCATGTCGCGCATCTTGTCGTCATCATCAAAGCGCGTGTCGAGCCGGAAGCGCAGCTCGGGCATGTACTTCAGCTGCCGGATTTGGCGCGAAAGCTCGCCACGCAGCGGCTTGGCGTTGCGCGCGAGCGCTTTGACGATTGTGTCCTTGTGGGCGCCGCCGAGCGGCATCACGAACACGGTGGCGATTTTGAGGTCCGCCGACATACGCACCTCCGGCACCGTGATCGGCTGACGGTCGATGTCAGGGTCGTAGGTGCCGCCGCGGGCGAGAATGTCGGACAAGGCGTGGCGGACAAGTTCGCCGACGCGCAGCTGGCGTTGTGAAAGCATACTTTTCGTTCCTGCGCCGGGCTCGGACCGGCTGCTCCATTCGGGAGCGTTTCGTCTAGAGCCGTTTCGATCTGACTGGAGACCAGTCAGATCGAAGAAAACGGCTCGCTCTTTAGATCCTCGAGCAAATTCTATCTGTCAGACTGTCCACAGTTAGACTGACGTTGCTCTAGTCGACCGCCACGGCCTCAGCTTCGAGAAGCCACACCGGGTCGAAAATCTGCGCGATAATAATGGTCAGCGCCGGGCGATGCTCGCCAAGCACCTCTTTGCGGATCCTGCGCAGATCATCGCGATACTCGTAGTGCGAGAGAAACACGGTCAGTTTGGCAATATTGTCGAACGTCATATCCGCTTCAGCGAGCTGCAGCCTGATGTTCTCAAAGGTCAGCCGACACTGTGCGTCAAACCCTTCAGGCACATTGCCATCGACGCCCACCGGTATTTGGCCCGATACAAAGACCATCCGCCGCGCATCGGTGACCTCGACGGCTTGGCTGTAGTTGCCCACCGCAGCAGGTGCCTTGTCGGAATTCAGTGACCGCATTTCCATACCGAAAGCCGACCTAAGCCAGCGTCCGCTCCACTTCCTCTACGCGGAAGCACTCGATGACGTCGCCTTCGCGAATGTCCTCGTAGCGCTCGAAGGCCATGCCGCACTCTTGGCCGACATTCACTTCCTTTACCTCGTCTTTGAAGCGCTTCAGCGTTTTCAACGTACCCTCGTGGATCACCACGTTGTCGCGCAGGAGGCGCACACCCGCGCCGCGCTCCACCATGCCTTCGGTAATCCGGCAGCCGGCGACCTTGCCGACCTTCGTGATGTTGAAGACTTGCAGGATCTCCGCGTAGCCGATGAAGGTCTCGCGCTTTTCAGGCGCGAGCATGCCGGACATGGCGTCCTTCACGTCGTCGATCAGGTTGTAGATGATCGAGTAGTACCGGATTTCCACGCCCGCACGCTCAGCCGCCTCGCGGGCCTGCTTGTTAGCACGCACGTTAAAGCCAAGGATCACGCCGCCCGTCGCCGACGCCAGCGTGACGTCGCTTTCGGTTATGGCGCCGACTCCTTGGTGCAGAATGCGCGAGCTGACCTCGTCGGTATTGAGCTTTTCAAGCGCACCGGCGATCGCCTCGACGGAGCCCTGCACGTCGCCCTTCAGCACCAGCGGGAACTCTTGCATTTCCGCCGACTGGAGGTTCGACATCATCTGCTCCAGCGACACAGCGGTCGACGGGGCAGCCAAAGTCTCGCGCTTCACGCGGTCGCGGTACTCGGTGATTTCGCGGGCACGCGCCTCGCTCTCCACCACCACGAACTGATCGCCAGCCTCCGGGGTGCCGTTGAGGCCAAGGATTTCCACCGGCATCGACGGGCCGGCCTCTTTGGTGCGCTCGCCATGATCGTCGACCAGAGCGCGCACTTTGCCCCACTCGGTGCCGGCAACCACAATGTCGCCTACCCGCAAGGTACCGTGCTGGACAAGCACGGTCGCGACCGCGCCGCGGCCTTTGTCGAGCTGCGCTTCCACCACGATGCCTTGGGCTTCGCGGTCGGGGTTGGCCTTCAGCTCCAACAACTCGGACTGGAGCAAGATCGCTTCCAGCAGACCGTCGAGGTTGGTGCGCTTCAGCGCCGACACTTCCACTTCCTGGACTTCACCGGACATGGATTCAGTCACGATGTCTTGGCTGAGGAGATCGGTGCGCACGCGCATCGGATCGGCCGCCGGAAGGTCAATCTTGTTGATCGCCACGATGATCGGCACGCCAGCAGCTTTGGCGTGGCTGATCGCCTCCGCCGTTTGCGGCATCACACCGTCGTCGGCAGCCACAACCAGAATGACAATGTCGGTCGCCTTCGCACCGCGGGCACGCATTGCCGTAAATGCGGCGTGGCCCGGCGTATCGAGGAAGGTGATCTTCTGGTCGTTCAGCTCAACCTGGTAGGCGCCGATGTGCTGGGTAATGCCGCCAGCCTCCCCCGCCACCACGTTGGCTTTGCGATACGCGTCGAGGAGCGAGGTTTTGCCGTGGTCGACGTGGCCCATGATGGTGACCACGGGCGGACGCAGAACGGCGGCATCCTCGTCGGTGTCGGGCGTATCGAACAGACCCACCTCAACATCCGCTTCCGAGACACGCTTCACGGTGTGGCCCATTTCGGTGACCACAAGCTCAGCGGTGTCGGCATCGATGATGTCGGTGATTTTGTGCATCTGCCCCTCTTTCATGAGGAGCTTGATGACGTCGACCGCCCGTTCCGACATGCGGCTTGCGAGGTCTTGAATGGTGATCGCGTCAGGCACGGTCACTTCACGCACGACCTTTTCGCGCGGGCCAGAGCTCGAGCCGCGCTTTTCTTTCTCGCGCCGACGGCGCAGTGCCGCCAGCGAGCGGCCGCGCTCTGAATCGTCGTCGAGCGCCGTCGTGATTGTAAGCTTCGTGCGACGGCGGTCGTCGCCGCCCTTCGTCGCGGTCTTTGTAGGCGTCGCACGGGCCTTTTTGGCCTTCGCCGATGCCGCTTCGTCTTCCTCAAGCTCCTTGGCGGACTTGCGGCGCGCAATGGTGGCGCCGCGGCCCGGGCCTCGGTCTGCGTCGGGTGCAGTCGGATCCGCAATTTGGCGGGCAGCGCCGGACTTGGCAGCTGCCGCATCCTGGGCCGCGCGGCGGGCGGCGAGCTCTTCCTCGGCCTTCCGGCGGGCTTCTTCGCGCTCTTTGCGCAGCTCCGCTTCAGCAAGCTCGCGCTTTGCCTGATCGATGGCTTCGCGCTCCCGCTGGGCCTCTTCAGCGGCGCGGCGACGTTCGTCGCCCTGGTTGGAGCGAGCAGTGGCGAGCGCGCGTGCGCGGGCGTCCTGTTCGGCCTGCGAGAGCGTGCGATGGACTTGGCCAGTGGTGCGGTCGGTCCGTTCCCGGCGCGGGCCCCGTTCCGGCCGCTGCGTACGATCGCCGGCGCCCTGCCGTTCGCGCTGCACAGGTGCACGGTCAGAGCGTGCGTTGGCACCGCGTGGGCCAGGCGATGATGCGTGGGCGGAGCGGCGGCGCGGGCCATCGCTCGCGCTCTCTGCCGGCGTTGGCGGTGCAGTTTTGACCTCAGCCTTGCCGATGATGCGCGGCCGGCGCGGCATATTGAGCGCCTGGGCCGCAAGCTCTTCCGCTGACGGAGCATCCGTCTCAGCAACTGGCGCCTCAGGGGACGGCGTCGCTGCCGCGGCGGGCGCTGCGGTGTCGGCTTGCGCGTCTACCGGTGCACCCGCCTCAGCCGCCGGGGGCGCTGGGGATGGCGCGACACCTTCCGCTTCAGCCGGTGCCGGTGCTGAGGAGGCGGCTACAGGCGCCTTCGGCTTGGCGGCTGCCGCGGGTTTCTTCGCGGGCTCTGCAGGGGCAGCCGGAGGCGTTTCGCCCGGCACTAGCACGCGGCGCTTCTTGGTTTTTTCAACCACCACTGACTTGGTCCGGCCGTGGGAGAAGCTTTGGCGTACGGTGCCCTTCTCCACGCCGCGCGGGCGAAGACTGAGGGTCTTCTTCCGGCCGCCGGTATCGCCCGTGTCGTTGGTTTCGCTCATATAGTCAGTGGTCCTGCGAACTGTTGGGGTTCGTCGGTCTCGTTAGCCGGTTCCATACCGGAAATTGCGCCAGTTCGATAGGCGTGCAACCGCGCAGCATCAGCCAAGAAGAGATCGCTCGGTCTGCCAGCCGCGAGTGCGACATGAACCACACGCTCGCGGCCCAGCACGCCTTCCAACTCTTCCGAAGAAAACTGGCCGAACGTCGCTGACAAATTATGGCGATACCCTGCCGCGTTAGCAAGCGCGGTGAGCTTTTCCCTGCCATCGCGAGCCGCATCGCTGGCGCACACCAGCACTGCGGCGGTGCCATTTTTCACCGCAGC
>CAKZYH010000172.1 GCA_937884725.1 uncultured Paracoccaceae bacterium | reverse complement strand
GTGTCGGCGTCGCCCCGAAAGGCGGAGGAGGTTTTCCAACGCAGCGTGTCGTAGACGAGGTTGGCGATACCGCCACGGTCGCCGGCGCCTGCAAAGCGGTGCGACAGCCCCCAATCGCGCAGCGCTTCGGCTGCTGGCCTGTGCCGCCCGGCGATGTCGTCCAGCACCTCAATGGCCGCTTGGACCCGTCCCGCCGAGCGCATCCGTTACGCCGCGCGGCGACGGCGGCGCTTGTCGTTGTCGTTGGCGCTCGTGATGTTTTGCGCGCGGCGCCAGCGGGCCATGCGCATCCGCTCCAGTCGGATGGCCGCCACCATCACTGCCGCAAACGCCAGCGCCAGCGTCGCCTTGATCGCAATGCCCAAAAGTTCCGGCACCATGACGTCCGCGCTGGCTCCCGCCTCGATCAGCGGCAGCGCCACCCAAACACCCATCGCGACGAACAATACGCCCACGATACCCGATACAATGCCCGCGCGGTGAAACGTGGTCATTGAGCCCCCCTCAACGTTCTTATTTTACCGCCCGCTTGGATAGTTCGGGCTCTCCCGCACAATAGAAACATCGTGGACGTGGCTCTCCGCAAGCCCCGCATTGGTGATGCGCACAAAGCGCGCTTTATCGCGCAGCTCCGCAAGGCTCGCCGCGCCCACATAGCCCATCGCCGAGCGCAGGCCGCCGACCAGTTGGTGCAGGACGTTGTTGACCGGTCCCTTGTAAGGCACCTGCCCCTCGATGCCTTCAGGCACGAGCTTGAGGTTATCGCTCACTTCGGCCTGAAAATACCGGTCGGCTGAGCCGCGGGCCATGGCGCCGATGGATCCCATGCCGCGATAGGCTTTGTAGCTGCGGCCCTGGTGCAAATACACGTCGCCCGGCGCTTCGGACGTGCCGGCAAGAAGCGAGCCGACCATTGCGCACGACGCGCCCGCCGCGAGCGCTTTGGCCAGATCGCCAGAAAACTTGATGCCGCCGTCGGCGATTACCGGCGTATCGGACGACATGCTTTGGCCCGACGCCTCAAGTACCGCGGTCAGTTGCGGCATGCCAACACCGGCCACAACGCGCGTGGTGCAGATGGAGCCAGGGCCGATGCCCACCTTGATCGCGTCCGCGCCCGCATCAATCAGCGCCTGTGTGCCCTCGGCGGTGGCGACGTTGCCGGCCAGCACCTGCACGGTGTTGGACAGCCGCTTCACCCGCTCCACGGTGGCCAGCACGCGCGATGAGTGGCCGTGGGCGGTGTCTACCACCACAAGGTCGACGCCCGCATCCACCAGCGCTTCCACCCGCGCAAGGCCCGCATCGTCAACGTTGGTGGCCGCGCCCACGCGCAGCCGCCCCTGCTCGTCCTTGACGGCGTTGGGGTAGGCCCGCGCCTTTTCCATGTCCTTCACGGTGACAAGGCCGATGCAGTTACCCGCGTCGTCTACCACCAGGAGCTTTTCGATCCGGTTCGCGTGGAGAAGCCGCTTCGCCTCGTCCTGATCGACGCCGTCGCGCACCGTCACCAGGTTGGTGCGCGTCATCAGTTCGGCGACGGAGGTCAGAGGATCGGAGGCAAATCGTACATCACGGTTCGTCAGAATGCCGACGAGCCGGCCGCGAACCTGGCCGCCCGTGCCGCCATTTTGCACCACCGGAATGCCCGAGATGCCGTGCCGCTCCATCAGCGCCAGCGCATCGCCCAGCGTCGCCTCAGGGCCGATGACGAGGGGATCGACGATCATCCCGCTTTCGTACTTTTTCACCCGACGTACGGCCGCGGCTTGCTCGTCCACCGTCATGTTGCGGTGAACGACGCCAATGCCGCCGGCCTGGGCCATGGCAATGGCAAGTTCGGCCTCGGTGACGGTGTCCATCGCCGCCGACAGGATCGGAATGTTCAGATTGAGTTCGCGGGTGACCCGGGTGGTGACGTCCACATCCGCGGGCAGCGTTGTGGAGTGCCCGGGCGTTAGGAGCACGTCGTCGAAGGTCAGCGCCTCTCCGCTCATGAGATCGACGAACTGAGCCATGCCTCACCTCCAGCGCTGTGGCGGTGGACTACTCCGTTTCGCGGTCAAACCCAACCGGGGGCGGCCACTGGGCTGTGGATGGCTGACCTGCCGTGGGTCGTGCGCCGCTAGCGACGCAGGAACACGAACCGCGAAAGCGAGTTTTTCCGCCGCGTAAACGCAAGCCGCGAATAGCGCAGATAATCAAGGAAAAACCGGTATTTCTCCTCGCCCCACTGGTTCTCGATTGTCTCGCGCTGCGCTTTGAAATTGGCGATCCAAGCCTCCAGCGTCAGCTGATAGTGCTTGGGATCGTTTTCCAAATATTGCAGCCGGAACGTTTGAGCAGCGCCGGCGATCACCTCTTCGATGTAGGGGATCGATGACTGCGGAAAGATCGTCTCCGGCAGTGTTTCGTTGGACCACTCGAAGCTGACATCTTCCCAGACGATGGTCTGGAGCGAGAAGCGCGCACCCTGTTTGAGATGCTCGGCCATGCGACCGAAAAACTCGGCATACACCGCAATCTTCTCGTCCGTCGGCATGTTGGGCTTGGCGAAATGCTCAAACGCACCGATGGAGATTGCCGCGTCGAACGGCTCGTCCGCCTTGAACTTGAAGGCGTCTTCTAGGCGAACTTCAACGCCCGGCCATGCTTTGGCGTCGATGTGCGCCTTCTGGTCCTCAGACAGCGTCAGGCCTAGCGCATAGGTCGCGCCCCGTCCCGTCACCGCCTCGTTCAGCACAGCGCCCCAGCCGCAGCCGATGTCCATCAGACGGCTGCCCCGCTCCACCTTCGCGGCGTCGAGGTGGTATTGGACCTTCTCGCGCTGCGCGGTCGCGAGATCGGTCGCCAACTGCGCCCCGCTCAGCGGGTCGAACCAGCGCGCCGACGAGTAGTTGAGCGCTTTATCCAGCCAGAGCGCGAAAAAGCGCGTGTCGTTGTCGTAATGGTACTGGATCGCCTCGCCGCGATCCATTTTCCGCGCGTCTTCAACGTCTGCTGGCGTAAATTCGGCTTGGTCCGCCACGCATATCCTCCGCGGTCATCTCGTAAATTCGTTACAACATTTATTAGTGTAGCGACGCTTCAGGTCGCCCCCCGCGGCCAATCAACTCATGACTTTGGTCAGTCGGCGGGGGCGCCCAGCATGACAGCACCGGCGGGCAGGTCGTCAACCGATAGCGGCGCTGTGGGCCGGGCGAGCCTCGCGTGGGTGATCCAATGCAGCCGCTCCTGCGCGCGGGTGACGGCCACATAAGCGAGCCGCTTCCATAAGGGCACGCCCGCCTCATCGCGGTTCATGCGCGCGGCAATGAAGAGGTCCGGCGCAAATAGCTGCACGTCAGGCCACTGCGAGCCCTGCGCCTTGTGGATGGTGAGCGCCGCGCCGTGGACGAAGACCGCGCCCATGCGCGCTGCAAAGGGGAGCCAAGGCTCGTCCTCGCCCACCGCCTCGATCTTCACGATGGACGCCGCCGAAATGTTGGGCTCCTCAGCGCCCAGCACATGCAGCCGCGAAAAGCCCGCCTGCCGGCCTGGCCGCAGATAAATCACCTGCGCCCCACGGATCAGGCCGCGCCCCTCAAGCTCCATGCGGCGCTTGGCGTGTTTGGCCGGAAGCTCAACGCCATCGCACACCAGCGGCTCGCCCGGGATGAGCTGATCGGCCGGCGCGTCGTAGGCGGCCCGGAACGCGTGGATCAGCCGAATGCGCGTCTGGTTGCGCCACACCAGCACAGGCGAGCGCGCCATCAGGTCGGCGTTTACCCGCGGCGTCATGGTGATGCGCTCGTCCCGCGCGGCCATCTCGCCAACAGCGTCCTCCACATCCCGGAAGGTCGTGGACGGCTCGGTAATCAGGTGGGCGAGGTCGAGGATGGGGTTGTCCGCCGTCTGGCGATGCACGCGGCTTAGCGTGAGGCGGTCGGGGATACCGTCAAGCACCAGGTCGCCGGTGCGCCCCACCGGCGCTAGCTGCGCCGGATCGCCGAACAGGACCAGCGAGGGAAACAGTGAGCGCAGATCGCTCACCTGCTCCTCGTCAAGCATCGAGGCTTCGTCCACAAAGCCGATGTCGAGCGGGTCCTGCCGGCGCGTCCAACCGGTGATGAAATCCGACCCGCGCAGGCCCGCCACCGCGAGCGCGCCGACCACAGAGTTGTGCGCCTTGAAAAAGGCCATGGCCTTCTGGCGGCCCTCGGGCCCGAGGAGTTCGCTGTCGACCTCCTCGCCCTCCCCGGTCAGCCAGTCGACCAGGTGCTGATAGTCGGAGTGGTACTTCGGCGTGTAGAGCGCGCGGTGAAGCGTCGTCGCGGGGACGCCGCGCAGGCGCAGCACGTGGGCGGCCTTGTTGGTGGGGGTCAGGATCGCAAGCGTGCGCTGACCCGCTTTGGGCTTCTTGCCGTTGTCGGCCGCGAGCAGCGAGACGCCCGCCGCCCGCGCCGCCTTGGTGAGTTCGGCGAGAAAGAACGTCTTGCCCGACCCGGCCTTCCCCACCACCGCGCACATTTTCGCGTTGCCGGGTTCCGGCGCCTCCGACGTGCCGGCCGCAAGGTCGACGCCGCGCCGCTTCAGCAGCGCCGCGACAGCGTCCCACGCCGCCTTCTGATCGTCGGAAAACGCTGGAACCATCGTTCCTCCCAAAGCTTGCGCCATGCCCCGCGCGATGCGGCTATGCGCTCACCACCTTGCCTGTGTGGGCACAGACTGCCCTAACTGTTCGCTCCCACCATCCGGACCGGATTCTTGACGCGCCCGCAAATCACAGCGCTCATCGTCGCCACCGCGCTGTTCATGGAACAGGTGGACAGCACCGTCATCGCGACCGCGCTGCCGACCATTGCGGCCGACATTGGCACCGATCCGATCCGCCTGAAGTTGGCGCTGACCGCCTACCTCCTGTCGCTCGCGACCTTCATCCCGATCTCGGGCTGGGCGGCGGACCGGTTCGGCGCGCGGCTGGTGTTTCGCGCCGCCATCTGCGTTTTCATCCTCGGCTCGATCCTGTGTTCGGTGTCCACCTCGCTCACCGAGTTTGTGCTGTCGCGCGTGGTGCAGGGCGCGGGCGGGGCGATGATGGTCCCTGTGGGGCGCCTTTTGGTGCTTCGCTCGGCGCGCAAGTCCGAGCTTTTGAACGCCATGGCCTGGCTCACCGTCCCGGCCCTGATGGGTCCGCTGGTGGGGCCGCCGCTCGGCGGCTTCATCGCCACGTACTTCGACTGGCGCTGGATCTTCTGGCTCAATGTCCCGGTGGGGATGGTGGGGCTCGTCTTGGTCACGATCTTCATTGACGATATCCGCGCCGACGCCCCGGCGCCGCTCGATCTGCGCGGCTTTTTCCTGTGCGCCATCGGACTATCGGGCCTCGTCTTCGGGCTCTCGGTGCTCGGCCAAAATATGCTGCCGCTCCCCATGACGATGACGCTGATCACCATCGGCACCATCGCAACGGGACTTTATCTGCTCCACGCACGCGGCAAGGCGCACCCGCTCCTCGACCTGAAGCTGATGCGGTTGCCGACGTTCTACTGCGCCATGGTGGGCGGCCTGTTCTTCCGCGTCGGGATTGGCGCGGTGCCGTTCCTGCTGCCGCTCGTCTTGCAGCTCGGCCTTGGAATGAGTGCGTTTGAGGCGGGCATGCTGACGCTCTTTGGCGCTGTCGGCGCGCTTGCCATGAAAGTGTCCGCGCAGCCCATCGTGCGACGGTTCGGCTACAAAACCACGCTCGTCTGGAACAGCCTCATCAGCGCGGCCTTCCTCGCAGTCATGGCACTGTTCGCCTACGACCTGCCGGCGGTCTTGGTGTCGTCCATCCTGCTTGTGGGTGGCTTCTTCCGCTCGCTCCAGTTCACCGCGCTCAACACGCTCGCCTATTCGGAGGTGGAACGGCCCATGATGAGCGCGGCCACGAGCTTCTATGCCGTCGCCCAACAGGTGTGCCTTGCCATGGGCGTCGCGGTTGCGGCAGCTGTGGTGGAGCTGCAGCGGGCAGCGCGCGGCGACGGCCAGATTTTGGCGCAGGACTTCGTCGCCGCGTTTCTGTTTGTCGGCATCTGCTCGGCGCTGTCGGTGATCTATTTCCTCCGCCTTCCGCCGGACGCGGGTGAAGAGCTGACAGGCCGCACTCATTCGCCGCCGCGAAAGCCCGTCGCGAGCACGTAGGTTTCGGGCGAGGCGGACCGCGAGGCAGGCGGCTTCACGTGCTTCACTGCCTGGAACTGCTGTTTCAGGTCGGAGAGGAGCGCCCCCTCCGTCCCGCCTTGGAAGACTTTGGCCAAAAACACCCCGCCGGGCGCCAGCGTGCGCACGGCAAAATCATGCGCGAGCTCGACGAGGTTGATGATGCGAAGGTGATCGGTTGCGCGGTGCCCCGTGGTTTCTGGCGCGAGGTCCGACAGCATCACGTTCGGCCGCCGGCCGGCGAGCGCGGCCAGAAGCGCGTCCGGCGCATCGTCGTCGAAAAAGTCTTTCTGCATCACGGTGACGCCGTCGATGGGATCCATGGGCAAGATGTCGATGGCAACAACGGGCGCCCGTTCGCTCGCCTTGACCCGGTCCGCCGCCACCTGACTCCATCCGCCCGGCGCCGCGCCGAGATCGACCACAGTGCGGCCCGGCTTTAAGAACCGCGCCTTATCGTCGATCTCAATCAGCTTGTAGGCGGCGCGGGAGCGATAACCTTCCGCCTTCGCGCGCTGCACATAAGGGTCATTCAGCTGTCGCTCGATCCACAGCGTCGAGGAGAGCTTTCGGCCCTTCGCCGTTTTCACGCGCTGGTTGAGCGAGCGCCCGCCGCTGCCGGATTTGCTGGAGGAACGCGCACCGCCGGAGCGGCCGCCACCTTTGCCTTGCGCCATGGTCGTGTCAGGCGTGGATCGGGCGGCGGTTGACGGAGCGGCGCCGGCTGCGGGCGAGCCGGTCGCTTTCGATCAGCTCCATCAGCATCCCTTCGCGCAAGCCCCGGTCCGCGACGCGCAAGCGCTCGCACGGCCAGCGTTGCCGGATCGCCTCAAGGATCGCGCAGCCTGCCAACACCAGATCGGCCCGATCGGCGCCAATCGCAGGGTTCGCCACGCGCTGCTCGTGGCTCATGTCGAGGAGTTCGCCCAGAAGGTCATCGATCTGCCGGGCGTCAAGCCAGGTGCCGTCCACGGCCCGCCTGTCATACTTTTTCAGCCCCAGGAACATGCTCGCCAGCGTCGTCACCGTCCCCGATGTCCCCAGCAGCTGCACAGCGCCCCGCGCCACCGCCTCCGATAGCACGCCCTTGCGGTCGACCCGCTCCAGCTGCATCAGCACATCGTCGACCATGAGCGCAAAAACGTCCCGGTCCACTTGGGATTTGCCATGCCGCTCGCTGAGGCTGACAACGCCCACGGGCAGCGAGGTCCACGCGCGAATGCACCGCACCAGCGCCGTGCCGGTGAGGTCATATCGGCTGGTGAGATCAAGCCAAACCAGTTCGGACGAGCCGCCGCCAATGTCGAACAGCAGCACACCCTCGGGATCCTCCTCAATCAGAGGGGAGCACCCGGCAACGGCAAGGCGGGCCTCGGTCTCTCGGTCCACCACCTCAAGATCGAGGCCGGTTTCTTCGTGGACGCGGTGGGTGAATTCCTGACCATTGTCGGCCGCGCGGCAGGCTTCAGTGGCGATCATGCGCGCCGAGGTCACCCCAGAGACGGCAAGTTTTGAGGCGCAAACATGAAGCGCGTCCACCGCGCGGTCCATCGCAGCATTCGACAGCCGGCCAGAGCCCGACAGGTGTTCGCCAAGCCGAACTGTGCGGGAAAATCCGTCAACGACTTTAAAGCCTTGGCCGCGGGCCTCAGCGATCAACAGCCGACAATTGTTGGTGCCAAGATCGAGCGCTGCGTAGCGCCGCGGACCGACGAATGCCGGGAAGCCATGGGTGTTCGCGTGGGTGTGGGAATGAGTGTGCGCGGCACCGGCGTGTTCGCCGATGGGCATGGCGCTCTGCTTTGCGCGCTGTGCCGCCGACCGCTCGTAGCCCACGTGTCCAACCCCCTTCGCTCAGCCTTCCGGCCCGCCTAACCCGATCCGTTCTCCTCCGGCGCTCACGGCAACTTTGTGCAAGTTTTGAGCCGCGCTTTTGACTAGTCTAACAAAAAAGCAACGAACATCAATCGGCCGCGGCGGCGCTGCTCTCGCCAAGCCAGATGGTGTTAACGCCTTCGCCCAGCGTTTCTGCGGCTACAGGCACCAAATGGAAATGATGTGTTAACACAATAACTTGACGGCGCTGGGCTAATTCACCCAGCGCTGAAAAGCCGCGCGCGGCCCGCGCGTCATCAAAGTTTATCAACAGGTCATCCACAATGAATGGCAATCGCTCGTCGAACGCCGCCGCGAGGCGCAGCGCCATCACCAATTGATCGCGCGTCCCGTCCGACAACGCGTTGATCGCGACCGGCTCGCCGTCCGCAGCGCGCTGCGCAGCAACGGTGGGCGGCTCAACGTCGGAGTTTTGCACAAGCCCATCATATCGGCCGCCGGTCAGCCCTCGAAACAGTGTCGATGCACGGGTGAGGACCGGCGATTGCGTGCGCTCGGTCAGCGCGTCGCGGGCGGCCGTTAGCACCGCGATTTCGAGCCGCAGCGAAATTGCGCGGTGCGCCTCGTCGGCGATCCGCTGGGACAGATCGGCCAAAGCCTGCGCTTCCTGCGCCGCCGTGCCGGATTTTGCGTCCGCCTCGCGCCGCGCCAGTTCGCCGCGCGCTTCGGTCCGCTCCTCAAGGGCGGCCTGCAAGGCGTGCTCCGCCTCCGCGGCAGACTCCCGCGCCGCCTCAATTGCGGCGCGCCTTACCTCGCCGGCCCCGTCATCGATCTGCCCGCGGCAATCCGGCCAGGCCAATCCCTCGTCGGTCAGCGCGTTGATCAGCTTCGCGGCTGCCGCCGTCAGTTCGCGTCGCCGGTCCGATGCCCGCGCCAGCGCTTCAGCGCCGTCGATGGGGAGGCCCGGTTTTTCGCCGGCCGCGATCAGCTCAGCATCCAGCTCGAGCGCGTGGGCGCGCAAGCTCTCCTGCGCGGCCTGGTGGTCGGCGGTGGCGCGCGCCTCAGTCGCCAACACGCCGTCGCGCCGGATCTGCGCCTCGCGCGCTGCCCGCAGGCGCTGATCAAGCCGCGCCGCCACATCGCCGTGAGCACCGTCGGCAGGTTCATTGAGCCGCGCACACAGCCCATGGACCCGCGCCACAAACGCCTCGTGCGCGTCCCCGATGGCATTGATCTCGCGGGTGACATCAACGGCGTCCCGCTCCGCCGCACTCGCAGCCCGCAGCGCCTCCACCACATCGCCGATGCGCAGGTGGTCCTGCGTCGGCGCCACACCGAGCGTCTCGCATGCGGCCTCAAAGTCAGCCCACCAGGCGTCCAAAGCGGCCTCAGCCGCGGCCAGCGCCTTTTGCCGTGCGGGTCGGTCGGCCTGAACGCGGCGCCAGGTGTCGATGAGCGCCTCCTGCTTGGCAGCCGCAGCTTGCGCCTCCTGCATCATGGCCTTCGCCGCCGCGACCGCCCGTTGCAGCGCCGCACCGTCCTCAGCCTCAGCGCCGACGAACGGTGCCAATGCGCGGCAGTGCGCGGCAATACGCTCGCCCACCGCCTCGTGTTCCTCGCGCAGGCCATCGCGGACCCGCCGCGCCTCGGCGAGCGCGTCAAAACGCTCACGCCACGCGCGGTAGTCGGTCGGCACACCGGAAAAACCTGC
>CAKZYH010000171.1 GCA_937884725.1 uncultured Paracoccaceae bacterium | reverse complement strand
CGTCGCGCGGCAGCTCTACGCAGAGGCCATCGCCGACAGCCGCTCCAACGGCCGCACAGCGTTCTTGGCGGAGGTCAACACCGATCCACCAAACCCTGCCTCGCTCGCGTTCCACGACGCCATGGGCTTCCGCCGCCTGGAAGAGCGCCACAACGAGGCGTCCGGCAAAACCGTCATGATGTTCGCCTTCGACCTCACCGCCGCCGACGAAGCGGGGGCGGCCAAGGGCGCGCCCTAAAGGTCAGACGCGTTCAACGTATCGCAATCGGCGGGGTTCCCGCTGACGTATCCGATGCGGAACCAGCGCGAGCGCTGCTCGGCCGTGCCGTGGTTGAATGTTTCGGGCACCACATAACCTTGCTGGCGCCGCTGCAAACCGTCATCGCCCACAGCCGATGCTGCCCCCAGCGCCTCGTCGATATCGCCCTCTTCCACAAAGCCCAGATTGTCCACAGCGTTGGCCCAAACCCCCGCATAGCAATCCGCCTGCAGCTCCACCCGGACCGACATGGCGTTGGCTTCGCGTTCCCCGGCCCGCTGGCGGAACTCGTTCGAACGCTCCAGCACCCCCGTCAGCTTTTGCACGTGGTGCCCCACCTCATGCGCAAGGACATAAGCCTGCGCGAAGTCCCCCGGCGCACCAAGGCGCATGTCCAGAAGGTCGAAAAACGACAGATCGATATAAATCTTCTCGTCCGCCGGACAGTAGAAGGGCCCGGTGGCGGCATTGCCAAGCCCGCAGCTGGTCTGGGTGAAGCCCGAATAGATCACCAGCGTCGGCGGGCGGTAAGTGCTGTCGTTCTCCGTGAAAATCTGATCCCACGTGGTTTCGGTATCGGCGAGCACCACCGACATGAACTCGCCGCGCTCATCGTCCTGCGCGGTTTGCTCTGCCGTGCGCTGCTGCGGTTGCGGCTGGCTGGTGGTGATTGACCCGCCCGTCTCCTGCTGGACGAGCATCTCGAGCACCTGGATCGGGTTGACCCCGGCAAAAATCCAAAGCCCGAGCGCGACAATGATCACGACGACTATTGACGAGGGGCCGCCACGACCGCCACGGCGTCTGCCCCCGGTGGGAATACGAATCTGCGGCCCACCCGGCCCCGGCCGGCCACCAAACATGCCGCCACCGCCGCCGCGTCCGCGCCGGTCATCGACATTTTGGCTCCGCTGTCGATCCTTCCACTTCATAGCGTGCTGCCCGCCCCACCCCTCAATGCGCGCACCGTACTCATCTCATCGTGCCGAGGACACTGGGATCAACGAAATACCCCCGTTTGCCGTGCGCCAAGACGCGCGGCGCAAGCGGGTGGCCATCGACCAGGCAGGCGATTGACCATGCACGACGAGAACCACGCACACCGAGACCGGTGAAAATTTTCCAATCGCGTATGATCGCGAACTGCCCTGGCGGCTTTGCGCGGAAGGGCGAATCGCGGCGCCGTCCTCCACCCTGCGACTGTCAGGCCGCGGGTTCCTGGCCAGAAAGTCGCACCGCACACTGGCATCGGCCGTGAATGCACGTTACCGAAGGAAGACAGCGCGCTTTCGCCGTCGCAACACGCACCAGGTGCGTTTCGATGGATGACGAATGTGCACCGTGTGCGCCAATTGGGACGGTTATGACACCCGAGCAATTTCGGCGTTGGCGTAAGGCCAACGGATGGAAACAGCGCGAACTGGCGGAGCTCTTGGGGCTCAAACGCCGGATGATTCAGTATTACGAACGCGGCAATCGCGACGGGAAAGAGGTCGAAATTCCCAAAACCGTCCGCCTTGCCTGCTACGCGCTGGCCTGCGGCGTGTTGGAGTTCGATGGCGGCGCGGTCGAGTGGTCGAGCGAAACGCGCTTCGAAAATGGCAGCGATGTCGATGACGATGATGACGACGATGAGGGTTTCCGGCCCACTGCATCGCACTTATAGCCCTACGACGGCTTCATCACACCGGACCAACAATGCCAAAGCGCAGCGATATCTCCTCCATCCTCATCATTGGGGCTGGCCCGATCGTCATCGGACAGGCCTGTGAGTTCGACTATTCGGGGACGCAAGCCGTCAAAGCTCTCAAAGAGGAGGGTTTTCGCGTCATCCTGGTGAACTCCAACCCGGCCACCATCATGACCGACCCGGAGCTTGCCGACGCCACCTATGTGGAGCCGATCACGCCGGGGATCGTCGAGAAGATTATCGCCAAGGAACGACCGGACGCGCTGCTCCCCACCATGGGCGGCCAAACGGCGCTGAACACAGCCCTCGCGCTGTATGAAAACGGCACGCTGGAAAAATACGGCGTGGAGATGATCGGCGCCAATGCCGAGGCCATCGAAACCGCCGAGGACCGCGAGAAGTTCAAAGTCGCGATGGCCGAGATCGGTCTCGATTCGCCGCGCTCCCAAATCGCGAACACCTTGTCCGAGGCGCTCGGCGCTCTCGACGATATCGGCTTGCCCACCATCATCCGCCCCTCCTTCACGCTCGGCGGGCAGGGCGGCGGCATCGCCTATAACCGCGAAGAATTCCTCGACATCGTCGAGCGCGGCCTCGACGCGTCGCCCACCAACGAGGTGCTGATCGAAGAATCGGTCCTTGGCTGGAAGGAGTTCGAGATGGAGGTGGTCCGCGACAAAGCGGACAACTGCATCATCATCTGCTCCATCGAAAACGTGGACCCCATGGGCGTCCACACGGGCGATTCCATCACGGTCGCGCCATCGCTCACGCTGACCGACAAAGAATATCAGCGCATGCGCTCCGCCTCGATCGCTTGTTTGCGGCGGATCGGCGTGGAAACCGGCGGCTCCAACGTCCAGTTCGCCATCCACCCCGAGACCGGGCGCATGGTCATCATCGAGATGAACCCGCGCGTGTCCCGCTCATCGGCGCTGGCGTCCAAGGCGACCGGCTTTCCCATCGCCCGCGTCGCGGCCAAACTCGCCGTCGGCTACACCCTCGACGAGATCCAAAACGACATCACCAAGGGCGCCATGCCGGCAAGCTTCGAGCCCACCATCGACTACGTCGTGGTGAAGATGCCGCGCTTCACGTTCGAAAAATTCCCCGCCGCCGACCAAACGCTCACCACATCCATGCGCTCGGTGGGCGAAGTCATGAGCGTCGGCCGCACCTTCCAAGAGGCCGTCCAAAAGGCGCTGCGCGGGCTCGAAACCGGCCAGACCGGCTTTGACGAGGTCACCATCGAAGGCATGGGCGAGGGCGAGGACAGGGCCGCCATCCGCGCTGCGCTGGGCGTTCCCAAACCCTACCGCATCCTGAAAGTTGCCGAAGCCATGCGCCGCGGCTTCACCGTCGAGGAGGTCCACCAGCACTCCAAAATCGACCGCTGGTACCTGGAGCAAATCGCCGAAATCGTCGCCATGGAGGACCGCGTTCGCGCCCACGGCCTGCCCGCCGACGCCGACAACCTTCAGCTTCTCAAGTCCATGGGCTTTTCCGACGCGCGCCTTGCCGCGCTCGCCGGCCTTCGCGATGGCGAAGAAGTGCGCGCGATCCGCACCGAAGCGGGTGTGCGCCCCGTCTTCAAACGCATCGACACCTGCGCCGCCGAATTCGCAGCGCCCACCGCCTACATGTACTCCACCTACGAGACGACGACCGGCACCGTCCCCATCAGCGAAGCGGCGCCCTCAAGCCGCAACAAGGTGGTCATCCTCGGCGGGGGCCCCAACCGGATCGGCCAGGGCATCGAGTTCGACTATTGCTGCTGCCACGCCGCCTACGCGCTCGCCGACGCCGGCATCGAAACGGTGATGGTCAACTGCAACCCAGAAACCGTCTCCACCGACTTTGACACCTCAGACCGCCTCTATTTCGAGCCGCTCACGGTGGAGGACGTCCTTGAAATCCTCGCCGTCGAAGCCTCCTCTGGCCGCCTCATGGGCGTCATCGTCCAGTTCGGCGGCCAGACCCCGCTGGGGCTTGCCCAAGGCATCGTGGACGGTGGCTACACCATCCTTGGCACCAGCGTCGACGCCATCGACCTTGCCGAAGATCGCGACCGCTTCCAGCGCCTCCTGACGCGCCTTCGCCTGCGCCAGCCCGAAAACGGCATCGCCTACTCGGTGGAGCAAGCGCGGCT
>CAKZYH010000170.1 GCA_937884725.1 uncultured Paracoccaceae bacterium | reverse complement strand
CGACGCTGCGAGCGACGGCGATGCACCCGCCGAGGACGACAACCAAAGCTAAGGCGCGCCGGCCATGAAGCTCATCGTGGGTCTCGGAAACCCCGGCAAAGAGTACGCCGGGCACCGCCACAATGTGGGCTTCATGGCCGTCGACCACATCCACGACGAGTGGCGCGGCAACCCCTGGCGCAAGAAGTTCCAGGCCGAAATCGCCGAGGTCAGCGTCGGCGACACCCGCTGCCTGCTGGTCAAGCCGATGACGTACATGAACGAATCCGGCCGCGCCGTCGCAGAAGCCATGCGCTTCTACAAAATTCAGCTGCCGGACGTCGTCATCATCCACGACGAGATCGACCTCGCACCCGGCAAATTCCGCATGAAAACCGGCGGCGGCACCGGCGGACACAATGGCCTGAAGTCGATGACTGCGATGATCAAGGACGGCTATCGCAGGCTGCGCATCGGCGTTGGCCATCCGGGCCGCAAAGAGATGGTCCCGGGCTACGTCCTGCGCGACTTTGCCAAAGCCGACGCCGACTGGCTGGAGCCGATGCTGGACGCCTTTGCCCGTGAGGCCCCCAGCCTCGCCGCGGGCGACGACGCGGGCTTTGCCAACAAAGTCCACCAGCGCCTCGGCCGCGGACCTGCCAAGCCGGCCGCCAAATCGCCACCTGAGCCGGCGGCCGCATCGGCAGAGCAGCCAAAATCACCGCTCGCCCCACCCGCCGCTGCGCCGGCCACCACTGGCCCTTTCGCAGCGCTCAAGGGCCTGTTTCGCAAGTAAAGTTTCGGGAAGCTTCTCATGGGTTTCAAATGCGGCATTGTCGGGCTGCCCAACGTCGGCAAGTCCACCCTGTTCAACGCGCTCACCAAAACCGCCGCGGCCCAAGCGGCGAACTACCCGTTTTGCACCATTGAGCCCAACACCGGCGACGTCGCCGTTCCCGACCCGCGCCTGACCGCGCTCGCCGATATCGCCAAGTCCGCCAATGTGGTCCCGACGCGCCTCACCTTCGTCGACATCGCAGGCCTCGTCCGCGGCGCGTCGACGGGCGAGGGGCTTGGCAACCAGTTCCTCGCCAACATCCGCGAGGTGGACGCCATTGCCCATGTCCTGCGCTGCTTTGAGGACGATGACATCACCCACGTTGCAGGAACCGTCGATCCCATCGCTGACGCCGAGACGGTCGAAACCGAGCTGATGCTCGCCGACCTTGAAAGCCTCGAGCGCCGCGCCGTGAACCTGCGCAAGAAAGCCCAGTCCGGCGACAAGGACGCGAAGGCCGACATCGACCTCATCGACCGCGCCCTCGCAAAGCTGAAGGAAGGCCGCCCCGCCCGCGAAGTCGAGCTATCCCCCGAAGAGCGCAAGCCCTTCAAAATGCTGCAGCTTTTGACGGCAAAGCCAATCCTCTATGTCCTCAATGTCGACGAAGCGTCCGCTGCCGAGGGCAACGCCATCTCCGCCCGCGCACAACAAATGGCGGCCGACCAGGGCGCTGGCGCTGTCGTCATCTCCGCCGCCATCGAGGCTGAACTTGCCCAACTCGATGACGCCGAACAGGCCGAGTATCTGGAAACGCTGGGCCTGCACGAGCCCGGCCTCGACCGCCTCATCCGCGCCGGCTACGACCTTCTCGATCTTATCACCTACTTCACCGCTGGCCCCAAAGAGGCCCGCGCCTGGACGATCCGCGACGGCACGCTCGCGCCCCAAGCCGCAGGCGTCATCCACACTGATTTCGAAAAAGGTTTCATCCGCGCCCAAACCATCGCCTACGACGATTACGTTGCGCTGGGCGGGGAAACGGCCGCGAAAGACGCCGGCAGAGCCCGTGACGAAGGGAAAGACTACCCGGTCAAGGACGGCGACGTTATTCTGTTTAAGTTCAACCGCTAACGCGGTGCGCGCTCCAACGGGGGCTGGCTAAACCAGCCCCATCGCCACCAGATCTTTCAGGTGCACAAGCCCGATCACATCGGTCTCATCGTGAGGCTCGGTGACAAAGAGCGCACCCACCTTGTGCTTCTGGCACAGCGCCAACCCATCCACCGCCAGACGGTCGCTCGCGATCCGCAGCGGGTTGGGCGACATCATCGCGCCAGCCGTGATGTCGAGTGACTTCGCTGACAACAAAGCGCGCCGTACGTCGCCATCGGTGATCACGCCGACCACAGTGTCAACGCGCACCACAGCCGTCACGCCGCGTCCATCCTCGGTAATGGTCGCAATCACATCGGCAAAGGACGCAGTTTCAGCCACCTGGGGCATTGCACTGGGGTTTGGCCGCTTCGCGAGCACGTCGGACAGCCGCATGAATTGAGCCCCAAGCTTCCCTGATGGGTGGAACTTGGCAAAGTCGCCCCGCTGGAACCCGCGCGCACGGATCAGCGCCGCCGCGAGGGCGTCCCCCATCACCAACGTCAACGTCGTCGATGTCATGGGCGCAAGATTGAGCGGACACGCCTCCTTCACGTTCGGCAGCTCCAGCACCAGTTCGGCGTGGCGCGCGAGCGAGGACTGCGTGTTGGCCGTGATCGCAATCACAAACACGCCAAACCGCCGGCTGTACTGCAACAGCGGCTGAAACTCAGCGCTCTCGCCCGAATGGGAAATGGCAATGACGATGTCATTATCGGCAATCATGCCCAAATCGCCGTGCCCCGCTTCGCCAGCGTGCACGAACAGCGCAGGGGTGCCGGTGGAGGCGAGGGTGGCCGCAATCTTCCGGCCAATGTGACCCGACTTGCCGACACCGGAGACGATCACACGCCCGGTCGCGTTGCGGATCACATTCACCGCTTGGCTAAAGTCACCATTGATTGTCGCCTGGAGGGCCTTCAGCCCATCAATCTGGATTGAGATGGTCTCGTGCGCATGAGCCGCCCAATCGTCCGCTTGCACCTCAGTCTCCAAAACTCACTCCAACTCCAGGACCCTCGCGCCGATCCAACACGCAACGCGCCTTACTTCAAGTGTCCATAACACACACTCGATATGCGTTAACGATCAGCGGTTTTACTCGGCGATCACGAAAAGGACCAATTGCGGCCATAGCTGCGAATTGGCGCGGCGCATTGCAGGCCCAACGGGGCGCCCTATTCCAGATCCGAAGAGGAGGCCCCTGCCATGGACCAAAAGAACCTTGCCACACTTGTCGGCGGGTCCGGCTTTATCGGTCAGAACTTGGTCCGTGCACTCGTCGAGGCGGGCTGGAATGTGCGCGTTGCCGTGCGCAATCCAGCCGCCGCGCAGGAGCTGAAGGCCATCGGCGAGCCCGCTCAGGTCGAGTTGGTGGAGGCCAATGTGCGCCTGAAAGACAGCATCGCCGCCGCCGTCTCGGGCGCCGACGCTGTGGTCAGCCTTGTCGGCATCCTCGCCCAAACCGGCCAACAAACCTTCGCCGCACTCCAAGCCGACGGCGCGAAAAATGTCGCCGACGCCGCCAAAGCCGCCGGCGTTCCGCGCTTTGTCCAAATGTCCGCCATCGGCGCCACGGCCGACAGCCCCGCCGAGTACGCCCGCACCAAGGCCGCAGGCGAGGCGGCTGCCAAAGAGGCCAACGCCGAGACCATCGTGGTGCGCCCCAGCATCGTCTTCGGGCCCGGCGACAAGTTCTTCAACCGCTTCGCCGACATGGCAAAAATCTCGCCGGCCCTGCCGCTGGTCGGCGCCGACACAAAGTTCCAGCCGGTTTTTGTGGGTGATGTCGCCGCCTTCACCACCAAAGCCGTCATGGGCGGCCTGCCCACCGGCAAAACCTACGAACTCGGCGGACCCGACATCAGAACCTTCCGCCAGCTGATGCAGCAAATGCTCGACATCATGGGCAAAAAGCGCGCCCTGGTGCCCCTCCCGTTCGGCGTCGCGAGCCTGCAGGCCAAAGCGCTATCGGTCTTGCCAAGCCCGCCCATCACCGAGGATCAGGTGAAGCTCCTGCGCCGCGACAACGTCGTCTC
>CAKZYH010000169.1 GCA_937884725.1 uncultured Paracoccaceae bacterium | reverse complement strand
CCGGCGGCACAAGCCCCTTCGGACACGGCGGATACAACCCCGAAGGCGTGCGCATTGGCGGCCCAGGCAAGCACCGCCGTGCGGTAAAGGTGTGGGACAAGCGCGAGTTTCGCGACCTCGCCTCAGACGCTGAAATCGGCACCCGCGCCATCCGCATCGCGCTGCGCAAGCTGCGCAAGTTCGCCCGCACCGGCACCAGCGACGAACTCGACCTGCCGGGCACCATCTCCGAGACCGCGCGCGAAGGCTTTCTCTCGGTCCAAACCCAAAAGGAGCGGCAGAATGCGATCAAGCTCCTGCTCCTCCTCGACATCGGCGGCTCGATGGATGACCACGTACGCGTCTGCGAGGAGCTGTTCTCCGCCGCCAAAAGCGAGTTCAAATCACTTACCCACTACTACTTCCACAACTGCGTCTATGAGGGCTTGTGGACGCACAACGCCCGGCGGCGGACCGAACAAACGCCAACAGACGGCGTCATCCGCACCTTCCCCCCCGACACCCGCCTCGTCATCGTCGGTGACGCCGCCATGAGCCCCTATGAAATCGTGGCGCCGGGCGGATCGGTGGAGCACTGGAACAAGGAGCCGGGCGCAGTCTGGATGCAGCGCCTGCTGGGTCATTTCCCAAAGGCGGCGTGGATCAACCCCGTCCGGCAGGACTACTGGCCCTACACGCAGTCGACCACCATGCTGTCTGAGATGATGGGCGGGCGGATGTTCCCGCTCACCCTTGAAGGGCTGGATGGAGCCATCGACGCTTTGCGGCGCTAAGCCGCTCCGTTAAAGGTGTTGCCTGAACGATTGGGGGCGCGCCGATGGATGCCAAACCGATGGAAGCTGCCGACACGGTGGAGCGCAAAGGCGGGAAGTTCATCCCCCTGACGCGCCAAGCCGTGATCGCCGATCTGTGCAACGACCCCGATCTGGGCCACTCGCGCGAGGACTTCGCGGCCTTTGCCCTGCAGCTGCAGCGGGTGAGAAACCGGGGCTATCGCGCGCTCGCCGAATCCATGCGCCACAACTACCTCCCGTTCAGCCCGGACCGCGACACCGTCCGCGTGTTGCGCTTTTCCAGCGAAGACCTCCTGCAAAAAGAGGAGATGCTGTCAGCCCAGCTCCTGCACCTTTTGGAGCGGGCCAACTACCGGCGTCTGTCGACCGACGAGCTGAACGACATTCTGAATGCGGACAATCCCTATTCGCTCCGCATCTCGGTCGATCTCGCCGAGTACGACGAACTCCAGGTCCATGTCCGCGACGAATACACGACCGATCACAGTGTGCGCAGGCCAGACCGGCTTTACCTGATGAAGGCCCACTACCGGATCGTGTGCTACCGGCGACTGTTCCTGTTCCTAAAGCTGAAATCGATAGAGGAACGGGCCGCCGAGCTGGTGAAGAGCGATGGCATCTCCGAGCAGCGCGCCATTAAAAAAGTCAAAGCAAGGCGCAAGCAGCTACCACCCAAAGCATCGTCCGACTTTGTCTACATGAAGGTCTTTAAGGACCTGCCGCAGCACGATCTGCAGATCCTATTTCCGCTGCGCCGGGTGGAGTTTCGACCCTTCGACAAAATCAAATTCTTTGCCACCGCTGGCGGCGGCACAGCGTTTGGAATCTTCTCCACCACCGGCAAAGTTCTAGCGGCGACCAACCCGTTTGCGGCCATCGGCGCATTGGTGGGCTTCATCGGCCTCGTCGGTCGGCAAGTGACAAAGTTCTTCAACCAACGCACCCAGTACTTGGTCGAGCTGGCGCATAAGCTCTTCTTCCATAACCTTGCCAACAACCGCGCAGCGCTCGCGCTCCTCCTTGACAGGGCCGAGGAAGAGGACGTGAAAGAGGACTTGATCGCGTTCTACTTCAACGCGGGCGAGACCTTCCCCGAAGACGAACTCCCGGAACGCAAAGCCAAGATCGATCAGCGCATTTTCAGCCGCTACAACGTGGTCGTGGACTTTGAGATCGACGACGCGCTGCGCCGCTTCATTAACGACGGCGTGGTCACCCACGAAGGTGGGACGTACAGCTTCATGAGCATGGCCGATGCGGCGGTGACCTATCGCGACAAGCTGCAAAGCGGTGACGAGGAGGCGCAGCGGCACGTGTGCGAACCTGTCGAAAACGCGGAACTCGCCCTCGAAGAAGCCTGAGGCTCGGTCGGGCGGCGTCCCGACATCGCGGCTTCGTTCGCAAACACGGGTAGGGGTTAATGCTGGGGTACGCATCCAACGCGCTCAACGATGGTGATGGGCCGCTGCTGGTCTGCCTGCACGGGCTCGGCGTCGGGGCGTGGTGCTGGGAGCCCGTCTGGCGCGCGCTGCCGCAACAGAGTGTGCTCGCGCCGGACCTTCCGGGCCATGGGACGAGCGCTGCAACAGAGTGGCAGTCCATCGCCGATACCGCCAGCAAAGTCGGGGAACTCGTCGATCATCTAGCCGCCGGTCGGCCCAAGTTCCTCACTGGCCACTCCCTCGGCGCCTACGTCGGTTCGACATTGCTGACCCAGCGGCCCGACCTCTTCGTCGGAGCGCTCTTGAGCGGGTTCCATTGGGGCAAACTCAATAATCAGCTGCTGCTGAAGCTGGCCTTCGTGGGGAACAGCGCGATGTTTTCGTCGCCATTTCTGGTTCGGCAGATGGCTCGCGTCTTCGGCGACGAAGAGGTAGTGGAGCGCTACGCCGCGGAGGCGGCCGTGATCAAACCGCGCACCATCCGTCGCGCAGGCATCCAGGTGGTCAACTTCAGCCCACCCGGCGCGCTCGACGCGTCAAACCTGCCCATCGTGGCTGTGTCGGGCAGCCGAGAGCCGTCCGACATTCGAGACACGCCAGCGCGGCTCGCGGCAGCCTTCTCCAATGTCGAGGCGGTAGTCTTGGATGGGCGGGATCACCTCTGGCCGATCCGTGAGCCTGAGTTTTACGCGCAGCTGCTGGCCGAACGCCTTCTGGCACCCGTAGGCGCGGCGCAGTGATCGAGCTTATCCGAGGCGGTCGCGGACCGCGAACCAGGCCATGGCGATCCGCGCGATGGTGCCTTGCAAGCGGGGCCCGCCAGGAAACGGCCGCGCCTTCAGCTGGGCAAACGTCTCAACGCCGCTGCGATCGCCAGCAATAGCGTCGGCGATGAGCTTGCCTGCAAAGACAGACAGCCCCACGCCCTGGCCCGAAAACCCCGCCGCCACGTATCGCCCGGGGCGCAGCTCGCGAATAATCGGGAGCCGCTCAGCGGTGATTCCCAAAGTGCCCGACCAGGCAGCGTCAACCGGGCTATCGGCCAGCTGTGGGTAAACCTCGCGCAGGTAGGGGCGGACGAAAGCGGCCACGTCACGCGGGCGCCGCCCAAAGCTCTCGCCCCCGCCAAAAATCATCCGGCCCAGATGGTCTTGCCGGAAATAGCGGATGACAGCGCGCGTATCGCTCACCGCCTCACCGCCCGGAATGACGGGCTCCGGCAGCGGCGCCGTCGCGATGATGTGGTTGACGAGCGGCAGGATGCGTGCATCCAGCCAAGGGTCGAGACCGCGCATATAGCCGTTGCCGGCAAGCAGAACGGCGTCGGTGCGCACAACGCGCTCGCCTTCGTCAGTGGCGACCTTGAGTGTGTTGTCTTCCCCAACGGACGTGACGCGTGCCGGGGCATGGAGGTGCGCGCCCGACAGGTGCGCGTGGAGCGACAGGGCGGCGGCGAGGGCAAACGGGTTGAGATGGCCGCCAGCAGGATCGCGCACGCCGCCCACATAGCGGTTCGTCCCAATGGCCTGTGCAAGCGCAGCTTTATCCAGCACCTGCGATGGCGCGTCGTGCGTGTAGTCGAGATAGTCGGCATACTCGCGCGCATCGTCAAAATGCGCCTCAGTGTGGCACGCTTCGATGAGGCCAGGGTGCCAATGGCAGTCAGCGTTCAGCTCCGTGCGAAGCCGATGGATCAGCGCCACCGCCTCTTCACCCAGTGCCCACAGCGCAGCCGCAGCATCAGCGCCCAGCGTTTCCTTGAGGTAGATCTGGTCGCGCCGTTGGCCTGGATGAAGTTGCCCGCCGTTGCGCCCAGAGGCACCGTTGGCCAGCTCCCCCGCTTCGCACAGCACCACCCGCAGCCCCCGCCGCGCGCCATGAAGCGCCGCTGAAAGCCCCGTGAGCCCGCCACCCACGATGGCAAGATCGGCCCGCGTGGGGAGGGGGCCGGCAGACGGCAGCGGCGCGGCCACATCGGCGGCGTAGACCGTGGGCTGCTCCATAAGGCTTAGACGTTCAGAAGGAGGTATTCGCGCTCCCAGGGGCTGATCACGCGCATAAAAGTCTCGAACTCGGCCTGCTTGATGGCCCGGAAGGTGGACACGAAGGACCGGCCAAAAATGTCCACCAGCGGCTCACACTCTTCAAAAAGCGCGACCGCCTCCAAAAGCCCGCGGGGAAGGCCGTAGGGCAGATCTCTTGCCGAACCCTCAATGGGATCTTCAGGGTGGTTGCCGTCCTCCAACCCCAAAAGACCGCAGGCCAGGGACGCAGCAATCGCAAGGTAAGGGTTCGCGTCCGACGACGGAATGCGGTTCTCCAAGCGCCGGGCATCGGGCTTCCCATGCGGCACGCGCAGACCAACGGTGCGATTGTCATAGCCCCAATGTACGTTGATCGGGCTCGCCGAATAGCGCTCCAGCCGCCGGTACGAATTCACGTAAGGCGCCATGATGCACA
>CAKZYH010000168.1 GCA_937884725.1 uncultured Paracoccaceae bacterium | reverse complement strand
TGCACCGAGCGGTGCAGCGAATGGCGCATGGCCGCCTCAATGGGCACGCCGCGCAAACTGGCCTCAGTGAGATAGCCCGCACGAAGGCCATGGGCCGAGACCGTGCCCGGATCGATCCCGGCGGCGGCAGCGGTGCGCTTTACAATCCTGTTCACCGCCTCGCCCGACAGCGCCCCCGTCCCCACATTGCCCCACCGGTCGATGGGCCGGAAAATTGGCCCATCATCGCCATCGCGGGTCACGGTCCGCAGTGCTGAAAGCCAGGCCTCCAAGTGGCGCTGGGCGCGGCCCGTCACGACCAAAAACTCGCCATCCTGCGCGCTGGTGGTTTTTGTTCCGCCAAGGGCAATGCCTAAGCCTTCAGCCGATGGGCCAACACTGCTCTTGGCCGCTTGGCCAACGCGGCCCCCATCCGGCAGCAGCTCCGGAGCGCCAAGGGCAAACACATGTTCAACCCGCAGCGCGCCGAGCTCACTGCGCCGCCGACCACCCGTGGCAAACGCCACCAACAGCAGCGTGCGATCGCGCAATTGGCGCAGCGTGAGCGTGCACCCCTCCCCGGCCGCATCAGCCAGCCCGGCATTGAGCATCGTGTCGAGCACTTTTCGCGTCACCGCGATTTGGCTGTGCCGGCCCTTTTGGTGCGTTGAGGCCTTGGTGGCCGCCGAGAGTGCCCGGCGCACCGCTGCCGAGGTGAGTGGCGCCTCAAATCCTCTCGCCTCGGCCGCCCGCCGCCACGATGACAGCCGCCGCGCCACTGTGGCAGGCGCATGCGGCAGCGCACCGCGCAACACGCCAGCATCACGCAGCGCCGCCTCCACCTCCCGCGGCATGCCATAGCCCTCAACGCGGACCTCACGTTCGGTGGCGCGGAACAGGTGCTGCGCGATGAAGCTGAGCGCCGCCGCATCGTGCGGCGGCCAGGCCAGGTTCGTTCCCGTGCTCGCCATCGACCAAGCCTTCAGATAGGCAAGATCGGAGGCGACAGCCCGCACAGTGTTGGCCGGCACCGCCGCGCGCACCAGGTCGCGCAACGTTGCCACATCGGCCGCAGTCAGGTGACAGGCGAGCCGCTGCGCGGTGTCGACAGGCACAATTTGGATGAGCGCATCAGCCACATCGCAGGACAGCGAAGCCAGCTCCGTCATACCAGGACCCACACTCTCAACGCAGCAGTTTGATCGACAGCGACCTGATCGCAGTCAAACACAACACGCAGCGCATCTGCACCGCATGGCGGGCACCGTAAGCGAAAAGGGTGAACGCTTTTGGCTGCGCAACGGGGCGTAGTTCGGCCTTTACAGGCCCAAAGCGCTCAGGTGCGATAATAGGGTCTTATCAGACACCAGCTGCACCACCGTCCGGCCCACACGCGTGTCACCGCTCGCCGCCATAACGGTTCGTTACACCCCGCCAGCTATCTTCGAACGAGGATGCCGAGCCCGCACACTACTCCCCAGCACGACACGCAAGACGCGCTGTGCAGCGCCGCTCTCGCAGTGGGCACACTCGCCGAAGCCGTGCGCCGCTCGCCGCTCCAAGGCGCATGGCGGCTGAGAGAAACCGCCCACGTCGCCGCCGCCCGCACAAGCCGCCGCTTTGGCCCCGTCAGCGCAGAGCACCTGTTCGCCATCGTCGCAGGAGCTCCCTCCATCCGCGCCTTTGCCAGCGAGGAACTGATGATCGCGCTCACCTTCTGGCGCGACGGGCTGAATTGCTGGTTCCAAACATCGCTGCCCTCGCCGTGGGGCGCCCCGTTCGCCGACGGCCAGCGCGAGGACGATGGCGCACTCTTGGGCGACCTACAGTTGAACACCGGCACCGATGAGCGGTCGGCGCACGCCAGCCCCAACAGCGGTGTCGAGCCCACGCTGCTTCGCCTTAAAGGCCCCACGTCAGGATCATTCGCTGCCATCATCATGAACGCCCCCGCCGCAGCCAAGGACGATCAAGGGTTCGGCCACCTGGAGCTTGCGCTGCCCCTCGCGCTAGCGTCAGACCGGGCTGCGGGCGCCATCTTGCCCGCTCTCGCGCTTGGCGTCGCCCAAACGCCTGGGCGCCTGGCGAGCCCAGACCAATTCGCCATGCGCATCGAGCGGGAGGCGCGGTCAGCCCAACGGCGGCTGCAAACCCTCGAACTTGCCTGGACCGCCTGGCAGCACCGCATACCCGAGCGCCGTGCCGACAGCAGGCTCGCTGCTGTGGTGAGGCTCCTCACCATCACTCCGCTCCTCACGCCGGCACAGGTCGCGCGGCGGCTCGGTGTGACTCGCAAAGCTGGCGCAGCTCATCTCAACGCGCTCACGGCTGCGGGAATTGCACGGGAGGTGACAGGTCGGGCGCGCTGGCGCCTGTTTTGCGCTCAGGATCTGGCCATGCCGCCTTGGCGCACGCAGCCATCACAGCACCGGTCGAGGATACGCACCGCAGCCCCACCGGAGCCAGGCGCATGGCGGCCGGACGACGCCCCTCACACGGCCCTCGGTGCAGCTCAAACGCACCGCCGGCCGGTCGATCACGATGCCTTCGATTGCATGCTGGGCGATGCCTATGGCGGCGTCGATGCCGCCATAGCGCGGGTCAGCGCGCTGCTCTCCACTTGACCCTCCTCCAGAGACCCGGGACATTTCGAGCTGGGATTTTCCACTTCGGAATGGCCGAAGGAGGATGTCCCATGAAGCGCAGCCGGTTCAGCGATGAAGGAACTCCTGCAAAAAGCACTTATGAGCCCATGGCGAAGCGCGACGCTGTGGGCTTCCTGGTAACCAACTTGCTCGCGCTCAACGCCACGATCGAAGCCAGCCGCGCTGGCGATGCCGGGCGCAGCTTTGCTGCTGTCACCAGTGAAGTCAAAGGGCTCGCCGAACGGGCCGCGAAAGCGGCAGACGAAATTAAAACGGAAGTCGACCAAGTGAATGATGCCGGTCGCACCCTCCTTAACCTGATAGAGAGTGTCGACGAAAGTATCAGCCGTTTTGACTTCATGGGTGTAATGGTTGCCGGGACAGTCGAACAACAACAATCCATCACTCACCGAATGACGAGTAACATTCACGGCGTGGCGACGAGTGCACTGCGCGTCCAAGAACTCGCCCGAAGTGTTCGTGATACGAACCAATCCACGGGCGACGAGATCGAACGCGTCGAGGATACATCTGTCCAGCTCAATAAAAGCTCGACAGAACTAGGCAGCCGCGCAGATAGATTCCTGAACTTTATCCGCGAGGCAGCTTAGGTCGTCCACGGAACAACGAACGCGCATTTCGTCCATGAACTGAGCGTGCCATCAATGGGGCGCCCGCGTCGGATCAAACGCCGGGCGTCCTCATCGGTAGAACAGCCCGTGCCGTTACTGTGTTGGCCAAACGCGTTGCCAATCGGCGGCCATATCAACGATCAACCACCCCTCTTTAGGGCCTTCGTCCAAGCCGCGATCGAGCTTTCCGATGGTACCGTCACGGTCATAGGCAAACTCTCGCTCGCCTTCGGTGTCACGGACGATCCATCCCAAAAACGGACCATCGCATCGCCTGTGGTGCCGTAATCCAGGATCTGGAAATCGCCGTCGGAATTCCCGCCCAAAAAATGGGGCGCTGACCGATGTGAAGATCAATCGCGACAAGCTTGCCCGCTTTATCATCAACGAACGCGATACCAGGCTGTTTCAAGGCTTGCCGCAGCATCTCGTCATACACGGTCGAGGTGCTGGATCCGATCACTTGATTTGGTTGAATTTTGTAGGCGTCTGCAGCAAACGCCCAGATAAAGTGAATGCCGCCCCCTGAAACAATCCATGTTTGGAAGTCTACAGCGCGAATATAGCGCAGAATTTCCAAAATAGGTTGGTAGAGCAGGTCGTCAAATCACATCTCCGTTTGGGGATGACGCGCTGTATAGAGCCAGGCCCGGACATCGGGTTGGAATGCCTCAGCGGAGATGCCCGAGTGACTAACGGCGAAGATCTCAAGCACCACCTCTTCACCGCCAGCGAGCGCTGCAGCAAAATCACCCTCCGCGGCAGCGCGCAGCGTGTCCGACGTCAGAATTGATGGATCGCTGGCCGCCTTCTACTGCAAGCGGTCCATGGCATAGACCAGCTGAAAAAAAACCTGCTGTTCGGCTCACAACGTGCCGCCATTGTCGAACGTTGTGATGCGCGCATCGGGCTCGACATAGTCCGGCAAGGCCGTGTCCGTCATACGGTCCACAAATTCAATGATCGCTGTCTTGGCATCCTTGTCGGTCCAAGAGGGCAGCTGAGCTGCTGTGCCGGCGACGCCCGCCAGTGCAAGACCGATAAGACGAGTCGCGCCGTCAGCATGAATTGTGACCCCTTTAGAACGATGGCGTGCCGCGCCAGCTCAGCTCTGATAGCGGCACGAGCAGCGCTAGGATTTTACGTTTCAGCCAAGTGCTTTTCGATCACCTGGTTCATAGCTTCGCGCTCTTTAAACCAGAGATCGGCGTAGTCAGTATCTTTAAAATCTTTAAAGTACGGGCCGCCCTCAGTGTAATGCAGCATGTGGATGTCTTTGAAAGCGGTGTCGCTGTAGCCCACCAGGTGGTTCCACCCCTGCGGCAGCGCGCCG
>CAKZYH010000167.1 GCA_937884725.1 uncultured Paracoccaceae bacterium | reverse complement strand
TCTTTGATTTGGACAACGCCGCGTTCGCGCTCGTCCGAGCCCTGGATGATCGCGGCGGGGGCGTTGCGGCGGTCGGCATACTTCAGCTGCGCCTTCATGCCGGCGTCGCCCACATAAAGCTCCACCGGGACGGTGGCGTCTCCGTCATTGAGGGCGGCGCGGAGTTTAGCCGTCAGCGCCTGGTAGCGGGGGATTTCGTCCCGGTCCATCACCGTGATGATAACGGGGCCGTCGGGGCGTGCGGGGGCGGTGTCGCGCAAGGCAAGGGCCGCGGCGAGGCGGGAGACGCCGACCGAAAAGCCCGTGGCGGGAACATTCTGGCTGATGAAGCGGCCGACGAGACCGTCGTAGCGGCCGCCCCCGCCCACGGAGCCGAAGCGGACCGGCTTGCCGGCATCGTCGGCGGTCTCGAACGTGAGCTCGGCTTCGAACACGGCGCCTGTGTAGTACTCCAGGCCCCGGACGACGGACGGGTCGATTTTGATCCGCGGGTCGCCCGCCGTGATGGCGGCAATCTCAGACAAGTCGTCGCTGAGGGTGGCCTCTGCCGTGGGATCGAGGAGGGTGAGGACGCGGCCGGCTTGCTCAGCTGAAAGACCGGCACCCTTGGTGAAGTCGCCGCTTTCGTCTTCCCGCCCTTCACCCAAAAGCTTTGCGATTTCCCGAAGTTGGAACTTGTCGGCCTTGTCGATGGCGCGCAGGACTGTGAGACGCGCAGGGTCGTCCGCGGCAAGGCCAATGTCCGATAGGAGCGTGTCGAGGACCTTGCGCGAGTTGACGCGGATCGCGAATTCGTCGGCGCCAAAGCCCAGCGCCTCCATGGTATCGGCGGCCATCATGCAGATTTCTGCGTCCGCCAGTGGGGAGGCGGCGCCCACAATATCGGCGTCGAACTGCATGAACTGACGGAACCGGCCGGGGCCTGGCTTCTCGTTCCGAAACACCCAGCCGGCCCGGTAGGACTTGTAAGGCTTCGGGATGCGATCGAAATTTCCGGCGACGTAGCGGGCGAGGGGGGCGGTCAAGTCGTCGCGCAGCGAGAGCCACGCCTCGTCATCATCCTGGAACGCGAAAACGCCCTCGTTGGGGCGGTCGGCATCGGGCAGGAATTTGCCGAGCGCATCGGCATACTCGATGAACGGTGTCTCGACAGGCTCAAAACCCCACCGCTCATAAACGGAGCGGATCGTCTCCATCATGGCGTTGGTCCGGCGGATGTCTGCCGGCATACGGTCGCCAAAGCCGCGGGGGAGCCGTGCCTTTGGCTTTTGCGGCTTGTTCTTCGCCATGGTCTCCTCTGGGGCGGTGCCCTGAAAAAATGTCGTCACTGTGGGAAGGTGGTGTGCCCCGAAAAGGGCGGGCGTTCCCCCCGCACCCCCCATCTCGCCGATGGGCAGGGGTTCAGGGGAGACCATCGCTGAAGCGATGATCACTCCTGAACCCGCCCCCTTAAGGCTGGGAGGAGGTGGGTGCTGTCAAGGCGTTCGGCTTCGCCCCGTGCTCACCATGCTCGCCCGCGAGCGGGCTGTGCGTGGTTCCGCGCGGCACCTTGACAGCACCCACCTCCTCTGGACCCCGTGGAACAGTGGCTTTGAGGCGGTTGGCATGGCGTTGTTGCAGGACGGGCAGCTTTATCTCGGGACGGCGGATGAGGGGGCGGGGCCACCTCAATACCTGCCGCTCGATATGGCGAATCGGCACGGGCTGCTCACCGGCGCCACCGGGCCCGGCACACCCGACACGCACCAGCTCCAGCCCGAAGGATATGCGGACGCAGGCGTGCCGGTGTTTTGCGCCGACATCAAAGGGGACCTGTCGGGGCTCTCGAAGGCGGGGACCGAGAAGGACTTTCTGGAGAAGCGGGCGCGCATCATCGGGCTCGGCGATGAGTATCAGTACCGCGCCACCGAAGCGACGTTCTGGGACCTTTATGGCGTCGAAGGGCATCCGATCCGCACCACCGTGACGGAGATGGGGCCGCTGATCCTGGCGCGGCTCCTCAACCTCAACGACACGCAGGAAGGCGTCCTCAACATCGCGTTTCGCATGGCGGATGATGAGGGGCTCGCGATCCTCGACCTCAAAGACCTGCGCGCGCTGATGGTCCATGTGGCCGACCACGCGGCGGAGCTGTCGCGGGTCTATGGCCTGGTGTCGCCGGGCTCCATCGGGGCGGTGCAGCGCTCGCTCCTGGTGCTGGAGCAGCAGGGCGGCGACCAGTTTTTCGGCGAGCCGGCCTTTCGCATTCAGGACCTCATGCGCACCACGCGGGATGGGCGCGGTGTGGTGAACATCTTGGCCGCCGATGCGCTGATGCAGGCGCCCAAGCTCTACGCGACGTTTTTGCTGTGGCTGTTGTCCGAGCTGTTTGAGGAGCTGCCGGAGGTGGGCGATCCGGATCGGCCGCGCTTGGTGTTCTTCTTCGATGAAGCGCACCTTTTGTTTTCTGAAGCGCCCAAATCGCTGGTGCGGCAGGTGGAGACCGTGGTGCGGCTCATCCGCTCCAAAGGCGTCGGCGTTTATTTCGTGACCCAGAACCCGCTGGATTTGCCGGACAGCGTGCTCGGGCAGCTGGGCAACCGGGTGCAGCACGCGCTGCGGGCCTTCACGCCGCGGGACCAAAAGGCGGTGAAGGCCGCGGCGGACACGTTTCGGCCCAATCCGGCGCTCGACACCGAACAGGTGATCACCGAGCTTGGGGTGGGCGAGGCGCTGGTCTCCACGCTGGAGGATAAGGGCGCGCCGGGGATGGTGCAGCGCACGCTGATCCGCCCGCCCGCGGGGCGCCTGGGGCCGATCACGGCGGAAGAGCGCAAGGCGATGATGGCGGTGGACCCCATGGGGGCCGCCTATGACACGCCGGTGGACCGGGAAAGCGCCTACGAGATTCTGAAAAAGCGCGCTGAGGCGCAGGTCCAAACCCAGGCCGACATGCCGCCCGAGGCGCCGACGCGCAAAGCTGAGCCCGCGGACGAGCCGGAGCCCGAGCCGCGGGGGCCGGGCCTGTGGGAAAGTGTCTTTGGCGGCGGGCGCAAGCGGCTATCGTCGACCCAGAAGGCGGCGCGCTCGGCCGGGCGGGACATGGCGTCCATGGTGGGCGGCGCGATCGGGAAAGCTGTCGCCGGGCAATCAGGCGCGAAAGTGGGCAAGGCGCTGGCCCGGGGTATGTTTGGCAATCTGCTTCGCTAGTCGAGGTCGTATTTGTGGCGATGCAGGGCGTCGCCGTGGGAGAGAACTGCTGTGGCGATCACCTATAGTGCCAAGTTTAAAGAGCGGAATCATAAAGGCTTTGTGACCCTCGATACCTACGAGGCGGATGTCGCCATGGGGGACAGGACGGCGTTCATGCGCCGCGAAGTACACGATCATGGCAACGGAGCGACGGTGCTGCCGGTGGATGCCGCACGCAAAACGGCGTTGCTGGTGCGCCAGCTGCGCATGCCGGTGCACGTGGTGGAGGGCGATGGCGTTTTTCTGGAAACCGCTGCGGGACTGATCGATCCGGAGGATGGCTCGCCCGCTGAGGCGGCGCAGCGGGAGGCTGCGGAGGAGCTGGGGTATCAGCTCCACAATCTGACGCCGGTCACCACGGCCTACACCATTCCGGGGCTTGTGACGGAGCAGATGCACTTCTTTCTGGCCGAGTACACGCCGGCCGATAAAATGGACCGCGCGCCCGATCCTGACGAGGATGAGATCATCATCGTGGAAGAGTGGGGCCTTGCCGAACTTTGGGCCGCCTTCGAGCGCGGCGAGATCCGCGATGTGAAGGCGACGGTGTGCCTTATGGGGCTGAGGCTACGGCGGCCTGAGCTTTTTTAGCTCTCGCCCTCTTCCTCGAGGATGTGGGCGCGGATGCGGCGGACCGTCCAGAACACACCGAACGCCACGAAAGGCGCCAGGATGCCGAGGGCAACGACCTCGGTGGTCGGGATAATGTCCTGTTCCACAAGGGATTTCACCGGGTAGGCGATGATACCGAGCAGGTAGTAGGTGATCGCGATCACCGACAGCCCTTCGACAGTTTGCGACAGCAACAGTTGGCGGTGCTGCCGCTCGTTCATGGACTGCAAAATGTTCTGGTTCGCGCGGTTCAGCGAGATTTCGATCCGTGCGCGGAGCAGCTGGAGGGCGCGGCCGGTGGAGGCGGACAGCTCCTCAATGCGCGCTTCGGACGATGTGACCGTGCGCAGCGCCGGGGCAAGTCGGGTGCGCAGGAAGCCCGACAGCGTCGGGCGCTCGCCGACTTTTTCTTCGTGGAGCGAATCGAGCCGTTCCTCGACGAGCACACCGTAGGCGCGGCTGGCGGAAAAGCGGTAGCGCACGGTGGCGCGCAGGGACTCAGTTTTGGCTGACAGAGCTTGGAGGGAATCCAGGATCTCGTTGTCCGTGGCGCCGCCGTTGGAGAGGGTGTCGACAATATCGGCGAGCGCGGCCTCAAGGGCGGAAAGCTCGGGGTTGATACGGCGCGCGAGCGGCAGACCGAGAAGCGCCATCGTTCGGTAGATTTCGGCTTCCAGCACCCGTTGAACGCGGCGGCCGAGCTGCTCAGCGCCGGCGCCTTTGGTGCGGAAGTGCATGTCCATCCAACCGTCAGGGCCGGGGCGGAAGGTGCACGCAACGCGGGTGGCGCCGCGAAGATGGCCGCCGATGGCAATGCGGTCGTCGAGGAGCGAGGCCTCGGGGCCGATGAAGGCACGGATCGCGGCAAGAAGCGTCACGCCGTCGGGCCAGCGATTGCGCAGCCGGCCCAAAAGATTCTCGCCGAGCGTCCCGTCGTCTTGGCCAAGCAGCGTGATGGACACGAACTCTGTGTGGCGCTCCCACTTCACGGTGAGGCCATCGACAGCGCGGATGGTGTGGCGGTTCGCACCCTCGCTCACGTCATCGAACAGCGTTTCGAACAGGGCCGACGCCGTGTCGTCCGGCGTGGCAAACGCCAGGTGGTGGACGATCGCGGGAACGACGATCGGAAGCGGCGGCCGGGCGTGCGCTTCCTTGATCGCACCATCGCGATCCGGGTGCTGGGGCATTCCCAAAATACCGGGAAGCCAAGCCGGAGGCGGCGTGTGCTCGCCATCAATCTCGGACGCTTTGGGCAGTTCGGTCATAGTTTGGCCTGAGCCCTTCTGTGCGGTGCCGCGAGAGATAATGTCTTGCTGCGGCGCATCAATCGGTAAGCCGCAGAAAGCGTGCGCTATTTGGGTGCGCTTTGGAGGAATTTTACGGCAGGCAGCAGCAGCGCATGGGGCGTAAAGCGCGCACCGATGGCGCCGATGCGCGGGCCAAGGCCGGGGATCACGACCCGCTTGCCGCGCTTAAAGCCTGTCCAGCCGATGCGGGCCACATCGGGGCTTTCCATGGGTTTTGCGTAGCGAAACAGCCGGCTTTTCTCCATGTCGGCGAGCGTTTTGAATTCCGTTTCCACGGGACCGGGGCACAGCGCTGTGATGGTGACGCCCGTGCCGCGGCACTCCTCGGACAGCGCTTCGGAGAAGGACAGGACGAACGCTTTGGTGGCGTAATAAACGGCAAGCGTCGGCCCAGGTTGGAAGGCTGCGGTGGAGCCCACATTGATGATCCCGCCACGGCCCGCGCGCAGCATCGGCGGCACGAGGGCAGCCGCGAGATCGACCACGGCGCGCACATTCACGTCCACCATGCCGGTTTG
>CAKZYH010000166.1 GCA_937884725.1 uncultured Paracoccaceae bacterium | reverse complement strand
GCCGACGCCGTTGTAGGTGCTGACGGCGATGACGTCTGCGCCGGCGGCGAGGGCGTCTGCGGCGAGGTCGTCAGCATCCATAGCGACGCCGTAGACGACCACCTCTACGCCCAGGCGCTCCAGGACGTCTGACACCAGGAAGGCGCCGTGCTCGTGCACATCGGTGGTGGCGAGCGCTATTCTGAGGCCTTCGACATCGCGGGCGTCGACGAGGCGACGGGCCATCCACTCGTCGGCGGCGGCGCGCAGTTCCACCACCCAGTCGGCCGGGATGACGGTGCTGCGGCTTGCGGCGGCCGGAGTGGCTTCGACGCCGAAGAGGGTTTCGATGCGTTTGGCACCCAGGCGTTTGATGGCGAGGAGGAGGGCTGCCGGGTCGGCGGGGTCGACGCCGCGGTCGGCGAGGCCGTTGATGACCCGGCGCTGGAAGGCTTCGCCGCCCTCCACCAGCCGCTCTGCCATCTCGTCGATGGGGGCAGGATCGATGAGGCTGGTGTAGCCGTCGGCGTGTTCGCTGAGGCGCGTGGCGAAGCGCTGGGCGTCCAAAACCTCGTCCATGTCGGGGATGCGCAGATGCTCCGTCACGGGGACGGGATTGATGGCGTGGCCGGTGGGGTTGCGCTTCAGGGCTTGGATGTCGGCGAGGAGGTAGCTCGCGAGGCTTGCGTAGTTGCCGGCCTCAGTGTCGCGGTACGCGATGGTGTTGCCGTAGATCATGCTGCCTGGCGTGGTGGCGCGCTGGCTCAGTGCGGCGTGGAAGGCAAGGCGGCTGAGGGGCGATGAGAAATGGTGCCCGAAGCAGAACGAGGCTTTCGCGCCGATCAGGTCTTCCACGATGTGGCGCTCTAAAAACGCCATGCCGATGGCCGATGTGACGTCTTCGAAGAGGCCGGCGAACCCGTCGTCAAGGTTGGAGTGGACGAGGACGTCGGTCTCTTGCGCGGCAATGAGGCCGAGCGCGCGGACGGTCATTTCGGTGGTGAAGACGTCGTCATCCCACCCCGGCAGGCGGAACGTGAAGTACTGGCCCATGTTGCCGATGGCGGTGGCGCCCGCTTGGATTGCTGCTGCGGTGTTTTCCAGCGATGCAGGCAGGCCAATCATGAAGTCGCCAAAGTGGGCGGCAACGGGCGCTGCGTGCGTGATGCGGGCAAAATCGTCCGGGCTTTCAAGGACAATGCCGGTGCCGAGCGTTGCGCCTTCGCGCTGGTCAATGGGGTAGCCCATTGTCCAATCGAGCGTGATGCCGAAGCGGTCGATGGTGATGCCTTCCGCGTTCGCGCGGTCGGCGAGGGAGCGGACACCCTCCACCGTGCGGTCGATGCTGCGAAGGCCGATGTGGGCGTGCTGCATGGTTCGGCCGCGGGCGGCTTCCCGGCGCTTATAGTCGGCTTCGCACGAGACGCCCTGTGCATCGAAGAATGGACAGCGGCCGACTCTGACCGTTCGTGCGAGGGCGCGGCCTTCCTCGAGGAGGGCCTGGCCTGGTGCCATTTCGGGTGCAAGAATTTGCGTTGGAGGCGGCATAGGCGAACATTGTGTATACGATCGCCTGCCGGCAAGGGTTTTTTCTTAACGAAAGCAGCGTTCCGACGTGTCAGTTGAACCGTCTTCTTCCGGCCGCCTTGGGATCATTGGCGTCGGCCATCTCGCATCGACCATGGTTTTGGGCCTTTTGAACAACGGCTGGCGCGCTGAGGAGATTGTCTTAGCGCCGCGCGGCCACAGCGCCGAGCTGTCGGCGCGGCATGGCATTTTTTGCGCGCCGGACAATGCTGCGGTGGTGGAGGCGGCGGATCTGGTGCTGCTCGCGGTGCGTTCGGCTGATGCGGTGAGCGCGCTGGACGGGCTGCCGTGGCGGCGCGGCCAGCTGGTTTTGAGCGCGTGCGCGGGGGTGCCGATCAGCGCGTTGGCCGCGGCGGCTGCCCCGGCGCAGGTCTCGCGGATTATGCCGCTGACGGCGTCCGAGCTTGGGGCGAGCCCGACGGCGATCTTTCCGCCGGCACCGGGCGCGCAGAGGTTCCTCGATGCCATCGGCACGACCATCACGCTCGACAATGAAGGGCAGTTTGAGGCGTGTACGGTGAACGCTGCGGTTTATGGATGGGTGCAGATGCTGGTGCGCGAAACCAGCGACTGGATCGAGAATGCCGACGTGCCGGCGCCGATCGCGCGGGCACTTGTGGCGCAGACCTTTGTCGCCGCCGGCCGGATCATCAACGAAAAAGAGGCGCCTATGGCCGAGCTTCTCGCCACCCTGGTCACCCCCGGCGGCATCACCGAGGCCGGCCTGAAGGAGCTTGATGCGGCCGACGTCCCGGACGCGTGGCGCGCGGCGTGCGATGTGGTTTTTAAGCGACTGACGGGTGAGCCATGATTGAGGGGACAGCGATTGTGACGGGCGCGTCGCGCGGGATTGGTGCGGCGACAGTTCGAAAGCTCGTGGCGGAGGGGGTGAGGGTGCATGCCCTGGCGCGGGCGAGCGAGGCGTTGGATGCGCTGTGCGCCGAGACTGGCGCGGTGCCGCTTGTGGCTGATCTTGGCGATACGGCCGGGCTTGAGGCTGCGCTGAGCGATGTTGCGCCGAACATTTTAATCAACAATGCGGGCGTCATCACCTCGCGGGCGCCGCTCCACGCCATGAGCCGGGATGATGTGGACGAGATGGTGTCGATCAACGTGAACGCTGTGATGCACACGTTGCGCATTGTCCTTCCGGGGATGGTTGAGCGCGGCACGGGGGACGTTGTGCTCATTGGATCCATCGCCGGGCAACATCCGTTTCCGGGGATGAGCATTTACGGGGCAACGAAGTCGGCGATCCACTCGCTGGCGGGCGGCCTGCGGCTGGATCTGCACGGGACGGGTGTGCGCGTGAGCGAAGTAGCGCCGGGCCGGGTGGAGACGGAGATTGCGTTGCGGGCCATGGGTGGGGACCGCGATGCGCTGCAGGCTGCGCTGTTTGCCAAGACGCCGTCGAGCCAGCCGGAGGACATCGCCGATGCCGTCATTGCCGCGCTTGCCATGCCGCGCCGCTCCAACGTGACGCGCGTTGAGGTGGTGCCGTCGCGGCAAACGATGGGTGGGGCGTTGTTTGCTGAGATCGAGGACGACGACGGCTGAGCGCGGCTGGTGGATGATTGGCCGCTCGCCTGGGTTTGTGGCGAGTGATTTGGCTTTAGTTGCTGGTCGGCGCGACTGTGACGACGCGGCCGCCGACCATTCTGGTGGTGCCGGGCTGTGGGGCCCTGGTGGGGGCGTTGGTGACGGGCGGGCGTCGTTGAGTTCGCACGCTTTGGCCAGGCATGATGCGGTTGGTGCGCGTCTCGGTGAGGCCGAGCGAGCGCTGGACCTGAGTGTTGTTTGCAAGGGCAGGGGGCGCTTGGACCGCCACAATAAGTGCCGCAATCACCAACAGTCTTACCATCACTCTACCCCCGATACACGACCAGAACGCATTGCGGCTGCGCGGCAGAAACAGCGCCGATTTTAGTGCACAAGCGAGCCAGTCTCTTGTCGAGCCTGGACAAAGCCCCTCATCCCGAAGCTGCCTGAGCGACGGTCTGCGAGCAACTTAAGGTTAGGACAGGGTCCCCGGCGCCGGACGGGATTAGCGCAGGCTTTCGCGGCCGATGGTGCTTTGCCGGCTCTCGTCTTCGCGCAGCAGTCGTGACTTGAGCCAACGGACTGGTCCGCTGCGCTGGGGGCGAGAGGCTTCGCGCGGGGCCAAACCCTGGCGCGATGCTGGCTCGGCCGGTGCCAAGACGTCCCGGTAGAAGCGGCTGGAGGCGGTGATGCCCGGCGCGAGGCGATACGTAGTTGTTTCGGCGATCCCGATGCCGCGCTGCCCATCGTTGGCCTCTGCGACGGAGGCTGTCCCCAATCCGGCCAACATGACGGCCATCAGAACAGTTCTGCTCATTGATTCCGGCATTTCCCATTCGCTACGGCGCAGGACGGGTAACACCGATCTGACTGGTACGCGAGCCAGGGCGGCGTCGCGAGCGGTGTGTGGGAGCGAGGATTGCGGGGGGGTTGGTTGGATCCAACCTAGGCTAGATGTTTTGGTAGTCGCCGTGGCGGCCGGCGCCGTCGCGGAACCGGGCGGCGCCGGCGACACCGTCCTTGCGCATCGCCTCAAGACCGTTGGCCCATTCAAGCCGCAGGCCGTCGCTGACCGAAAGGCCGCGTCCCTCAATCACTGAGCGGCGGTCGGCGAGCACAGTGCGCCAGGGAAACCTTGTGATCTCGTGCGCCAACGCTTCGGCCTTGGCGCGGGTCTCGCCATCGGGGACGATGTATTCGCACAGGCCGATCCGTTCGCACTCCTGAGCGGTCACTTTTCGGCCGGTGAGCACGATGTCGAGGGCTTTGCCTTGGCCGACGAGACGGGGCAGGCGGATCGTGCCGCCATCGATGAGCGGGACGCCCCAGCGGCGGCAGTAGACGCCCATGTAGGCGCTCTCGCCCATGACGCGCATGTCGCAGGTGAGCGCAAGCTCCATTCCGCCGGCGACGGCTGGGCCTTCAATGGCGCCAATCACCGGTTTGGTGAACTCCATCCGGGATGAGCCCATGATGGGTGGTGGCGGTGCTGCGCCGCCCATGGGAAAGGCCATGCCGTCAATGAAACGGTCGTGGAAGTTGTCCTCGGTGAGGCTGGAGAGGTATCTTAGATCGCCGCCGGCGCAGAACACGCCGCCGGAGCCGGTGAAGACGGCGACCTTGGCCTCGGGGCTCGCTTCGAAATCGGCGAAGGCGTGGTGGAGGGCCTCTGCGGTTTCGGGGTTTACGGCGTTGCGGGCTTCTGGCCGGTCGATGATGACGGTCCAAACGGCGCCGTTTTTCTTGGTTTTTACGCTCATGACTGCCTCCTGGTCGTTGTTTCCTCGTCCGTCAGATGTTTTGGAAATCGCCGTGGCGGCCGGCGCCTGCGCTGAACCGGCCGGCGCCCTCGGCGCC
>CAKZYH010000165.1 GCA_937884725.1 uncultured Paracoccaceae bacterium | reverse complement strand
GGCGGACGACCAGCCTCAGTCGCGGCCTGGCTCTTAATCTTCGTGTCGTCGTAGGAACCGGTGAACACGCCCACCACTTCCACAGCGTCTTGGCTGGCGTTGTAATCGCGCACGATGTTCTGCATTTCGCGCGACAGCTTCCCCTGCACCGGGGCGGGGAACATGAACTCAATACGCTCCTGCGCGAAGGCCGTGGTGGTGAGCGCGGTGGTTGCAACGGCGCTGACGGCCACCGCAGCCATCAAAGTCTTGACGAACGGCATAGGGCTCTCCCTGTTTTACTTGATGCCGGTGGATACAAAGCTATTCACGAAGCGCCGCTGGAACGCGATGAACGCGATGGCGAGCGGTGCAACAACGATGAGCGTACCAGCGGCAATCAGCCCCCAGTCCGACGCTCCCTCCGCGCCGAGCGCGAAGCCAACGAGGCCGATGGTGAGCACCTGATTGTCAGGGTTCGAAATCACCATGAGCGGCCAAAGATATTCGTTCCAGTGGAACACCACCGAAACAATCGAAAACGCGATCAAACCTGGCGCCGCGAGCGGAATAAGCACCAAGGTCAAGATTTGCCACCAAGAAGCGCCATCAATCCGCGCCGCTTCCTCAAAGTCACGTGGGATGGCGCGGAAGGTCTGGCGCATCAAAAACGTGCCGAACGCAGAGCCCCAGTACGGCGCCATCATGCCAATCAGCGTATCGTAAAGCCCCAGCTGCACCAGCGTCGTCAGGTTCGGCACAATCAGCACCGGCGGCGCCAACATCAACTGAAGTAAAAATATGTAAAAAAGCGCCTCTTTCCCTGGAAACTCCAATCGCGCGAACGCGTACCCGGCAAGCGAAACCGTGACCAGTTGCACCACCAAGGTGCCCATCACGAAGATGATGATATTGATCGTCCAGAGCCCCCAGTCCCCGTCCAGAAACGCGTAGTCGAACTGGTCAAGCGCCGGCCACGTGTTCGGAAGAAGTGAGGCCATGTCGAGCGCGCCGAAGTTCTCCGGCCGCAAGCTCGCCAACAGCATCTAAATCACTGGTGTCGCCCACAGAAATACAACCCCGGCAAACAGAGCGAGGCTGAGCGCGGTGAGTGGCGAGCGAACAATGGTTTCAACCCTCATAGTGCACCCGTTTTTCCATGGTACGCAGGCTGAACATTGAGAGCACCAACAAAAGCGCGAGCGTGACTACGGTTGCCGCCGTCGCCTTGCCAAGGTCAAAAAACTCGTGTGCCTCTTGGAAGATATAGTAGAGCAACAAGTTGGTCGCGTTGTTGGGACCACCTTGCGTCATCACGATCACATGGTCGATCTGGATGACCGCGTTGATCAGCGCGATCACGGTGACAAACGCAAAGGTCGGCCCCAGCATCGGGATCACGACATAAACCTGCCGCTGCCACCAATTGGCACCCTCGATCAGTGCCGCCTCCTCCGCGTCCTCGGGAAGAGATTGCAAGCCAGCCAAGAAGAACAGCATGTAATAGCCAGCGTTCTTCCACACCGTCAGCATCACCAGCGACCACAACGCAATCGATGGATCACCCAGCCAATTGGTCGACCGGACACCGATCTTCGCCAAGTAATAATCTGCAAGACCAATCGTCGGCAAAAAAATGAAGATGAAGAGCGCCGACGCAGCCACCAGCGGCATCAATGTCGGAAAGAACAGGATCGCCCGACAAAACGACGTCACAGCGCCAGACCGGCGCAGCATAATCGCAAACCAAAAGCCGAGCGCGATGCTCGGCACCACCGTGCCAACAGCGTACAGCGCATTGTTCACGAGAGCACCGCGGAAGTCTTCATCCGCGAACAGGCGCACATAATTGTCCGCGCCAATGAACCCACCGATATCGCCATAGCGCCGCGCATCGGTGGTCGAAATCAGGCTCACCTGCAACATCGGCCAGTAGGTGAACACCACCAGAAAGATAAGCGCAGGAAGAAGGAGCGCGTATGGCAAAAATCGAACACGCCTCTTCGAGATCGGCGCTCGATCGACTGACCTCGGAACCTCTGGAATGCGATATTGCTGCATACCTACATTCGTTGCAATGCAACACGACGCAGACATGACGCTAACATGATGAATTGATGAAGGTTACGATGTTTGAACCGCGCCGTGCCCTTGGTGCGCCCTCCCTCCTCACCGCACCATCGTCAACCGGTCCCACTCTGCCTTATCGCCCGACGGTTCGCTGCGAATTGTGCCGCCATTGGCCTGATATCCAAACTCAATCATGTGCACCATGACATCGCGATCCCCGATCAGCGCAACGGCATAGGATTCGGGGAGATCAGATGACCCAAACGCAGCAGTATTATTAAAATCGGCCCAACCTGCATGGTTTGTTCCCCGCGGTGCACTGAATGGGACGCCACGAAAACTGCCCGATAGCGGCAGATGACAATGCCCGTGGAAGATATGCTTCACCACACCCCGATGACGATCAATCACATCGCCGAGACGATCGGCATCGAGCTGCATGATTTTGTCCATCGGCCCAAGGCCCAACGGCACGGGGTTGTGGTGCATAAACAAAAGTACCGGCGCGTCCGCCGCACCAAGTTGCCCGTCGAGCCAAGCCGCCCGCGCTTCACAAAACCGCCCGGCATGCGTGCCCGCCGCCCAGGTGTCGAGCACCAGCGCGATATGCCCTTTCAAATCCACCCGATACTGACAAAATCCATCAGTCATCAGATCAGGAAAGTGCCGCGCGAAGACGTGCCGCTCGTCGTGATTGCCCAGTGCAAGATGAACCGGCAACGGCACCGTCGCGAGCCGCTCGCGAAGATGCAAATAATCAGAGGCGTCCCCCCAATCGCTGAGGTCACCGGTCACGAAGATCGCCTCAGCGTCCCCATGCTGCGCTAGAGCATGCTCAAGCGCTCTGTCAAAGTTCGCAATCGGATCACGCCCGCCGATGGTATTCCCAGGCGTCGTGATGTGGATATCAGTGATTTGGATTATCTTGGTCATCGCGTCGCTCATCGTCACGCGCAAAAGTCAAAGCCCCTCCCCGTTCGGAGAGGGGCCAGTGGATACAGTTTCGCTCTACTGCAGAAGATCCTGAACTTCTTCGTTCAGCTCTTCCTGCAGCACAGCCATGTCTTCGAACTCACCGGTGACGATGCCTTCCAGCGCATCGTAAATCACCTGCGTCGCGGCAAGACCGTTGTCGCCCGGATAAGCTTGCCACTCGCGCAGAAGTTCGATCTGACGCACAGCCGTCGCCTTAGTCGGGTTCTCATCGTAGAAGTCCGCCAGGATGATCTCATTCGCAGCCTGGTTCGGCGGCATGTACCCTGTGGTGCGCGCCACTTCCGCGGCCCCTTCACCGCTGGTGATAAACTTCAGCCACGCCCAGGCCGCCTCGCGCACTGCGGGGTCTTCGGAGGTCGACGTCAGCATCGCCGAGTTGCCACCAGCCGGCAGCCCCAGCGGACCCGACGAATCAAAGCCCGGGAATTCGTTGGTGACGAGCGTGAAATCGCCCATGGAGCGTTCCACAGCGCCCACCGCCGATGTCGACCAGAACATCATGCCGATCTCGCCCGCAGCAAATGAGGCCAGCGCAGCCTTCCACTCAATGTTTTGCATCTCGCAACCATCGAACAGAGCGTCCATCTGCTCCAAGGCACGAAGACCTTCCGGCGTATCAAGCTGGAAGTCGGCTCCGCTCACGGTTGCCTGATCTTGGCTCCACATTAGCGCTTGCAGGAACCAGTTGCCGGTGATGTTCCAGCCCCAGAACATCGGGTTGTCGACACCGGCTTCACGCAGTGTCCCACACAGCGCGATGACTTCATCCCAAGTTTTCGGCAGCTGTGACTGATCGGTGATCCCAGCTTTCGCCATCACTTCCATGTTGTAGTAGCCGACGGGAAGTGAAACCGAGAACGGCAGCCCGTAAACCTCGCCATCGAAGGTGCCAAGATCCAGCATCGCCTGGTGATAACCGTCCTTGGCGAAGTCGGCTTCTTTGGCGATGAACGGCTCAAGCGATTGGGCAATCCCGCGCTCCACCAGGATGGCCTGGCGGTTTAGACCCTGCATGGTCACATCCGGAAGCTCGCCCGCGACGGCCTCACGCAAAATCGTGTTGGTGCCGTCCTCATAGCTTTCGTAAGTGGCGCGCATCACCACTTCAATATTCGGATACGCCTCGTTGAACATCGGCATGATGCTCTCATAGGTCACATCGAACAGGTGGCTGTAGGGGTAGGCAAACTCGATGGTCACCTTCTCCTCGGCGGACGCCGGCACGGCGGCGGCCAGGATCAGTGCGATTGCGCTGACGGTATTCTTCACTATCGTCTCTCCTGCTGAGTGGGTCCCGCCTTCGGTTTGGCGACTGTCGCGGGCTCCCGGCCGGTCCCTGCGGATCCATTCCGTCGGGACTGTTTCCCTCTCGGGGATGGGTGGGGTGAGGGTTGGCAGACCCTCACTTCATTCCCGTAAGCGTGATGCCCTCCACAAAGCGGCGCTGTGCGAGGAGGAAGGCGACCACCAACGGCGTCACAATAACAACAGCGGTCGCCATCATCGGACCATAGTTATCACCGTCCGCATCGCCCTTAAACTCGCGGAGCCCCAGTGGTGGTGTGAATAAAGTGCGGTCCCCGGTGATCACGATCCGCGGCCAAAAGTAATCGTTCCAGTGCGCGACCACGCTAAAGATCGCGAACGCTGTCAGCGCCGGGATCGCCGTCGGCAGCATCACACGCCACACTATGGCGTACTCGGACATCCCATCCATCCGCGCCGCATCGATAAGATCGTCCGGCACGGTCATAAAGAATTGCCGCATTAAGAAGATGCCAAAGACAGAAATTGTCCATGGAATCACCAACGCAGCGTAAGTGTTGGTCAACCCAAGCTTGGCCAGCATCACATAAAGCGGCAGCGCGATGGCGTGCACCGGGATGAGCAAGCAAAACAGCACCATTCCAAACACCGCCTCGCGCCCCCAAAAGCGGAGCTTGGCGAGCGCGTAGGCGCAGGGCAGCGCAATCAACACTTGGATCAGAAAGATCGATGCCGTCACGATCACGCCGTTCAGCATGTACCGAACCAGCGGCGCCTTCTCAAACGCGGTCGTGTAATTGTAAACGACCGGATTCTTGAGGCACTCTTCCTCAGTGCCGCCGACGATCAAGCAAGCATCGTCAATAAACGTCTCTTGGCTGCCAAAAAATCCACCGATGTTCTGCAAGATTTCCGGTGGCGACTTCAGCGATAGGCTGATCATCACATAAAACGGAAACAGCACAATCAGCGCACCGATAATCAACACAGCGTGCTTGATTGTCTCCGACACAGGGAAGCGATACCCCTGCGACTCGACCCGCGGTGCCGCGATGGCAGCATCAGACATAGTGCGTCCTCCGCTCGATGAGCCTGCGCTGCAACAGCGTCAGCACCATCACAAACCCTAAGAAAACAACAGTAATGGCTGCACCAATGCCCATCAGGTTCTGCTGCACGCCCTTCTCGTAGATGGCGAACATCATCACGTAGACACTTTTCGACGGCCCACCGCCTTGCGGATAAAACGCTTCAACCATGTCGAAAACTTGAAACGAGCGGATGATACTGATGGTGACCACAAATACAGTCGTCGGCCCAAGCATCGGCCATGTCACCAGCCGAAAACGCTCCCAAGCACTGCGCGCGCCATCCATCTCGGCGGCATGGTAGAGTTCGCGCGGGATCCCCGTCAGTCCCGCCAAGTAAAGCACCATGTTAAAGCCGAAGCCCTGCCACACCCCAATAAAGGCGACGGTCCAGATGGCGGTGTCTCGGTCGGTGAGCCACAGCGGAAAGGTCCGGTCACACCCCTCGGCAAAGAACGACAGCCGCTCCAACACGGTGCCGCACGACAGCTCCAGCCCGCGGTTCACGTAGCCGATGGTGGGATGCAGCGCGAACTCCCACACAATCGCCATCGCGATCAGCGCGGCCATCACGGGCAAGAAGTAGATGGTCTTGTAAAGATCGCCCATTCGCCCGAGCGAATGGATCAGCAGCGCAGCCCCGAGCCCAAGCGCCACCGACACCGGCACCACAACGCCCACATAGCGAAACGTTGCGCCAAACATCTTCTCGTAAGTAGAACGCGTGAAAATCCGCTCATAGTTCTGCAGGCCAACAAACTCATTGCTGAGATTGCCAAGCCCATAGTCGGTCACGCTCAGCCCCGCCGCCACCGCGATCGGCAACAGCAAGATCGCGAACATCAAAAACAGCGCAGGACCGACAAACCATAGGTGCGCATGGCCCCGGGCGGCTTGGCGCGTCACGCCACAGCCTCCACAGCCGCCGCTTCCTCGGCAAGCGCCATGCGGTCCCCTCGGGCATCAAACACCAGCGCCTGCCCCCGCACCTGCTCCACATGCACGTCATCGCCAGATGACAGCCGCGCCGCCACCTGCGGCTCAGCCCGCGCGATCACCACGTGCGCGCCATCGCCCACCGCGAGGTGCAGATAAACATCGGCGCCAAGGTTCTCAGCGTACGTGAGCCTGCCCGTGAGCCCATCAGGCGACGGGAACGACCGCACCGCCAGATGCTCCGGCCGCATCGCCACCGTGGCCGGGCCCGCGCGTCCGTCCACCGCCCGAAGCGGCAGCGGAACGCCCATCCGACTGACTCGCCCAGCGCCATCAGTCTCGCCCGGCAGCGTGTTGATGCGCGGGCTCCCGATGAACAGCGCCACCTCCAGCGTCGCCGGATCGTTATACACTTCATCCGGCGCACCCAGCTGCAAGATGCGCCCGCCCCGCATCACCGCCATCCGGTCCGACAGCGTCAGCGCTTCCGCCTGGTCGTGCGTGACGTAGACAAAGCTCCTCTGAAGCCGCCGGTGCAGCGCGGCGAGTTCAGCGCGCATGTGAACCCGCAGCGCGGCGTCGAGGTTGGACAGCGGCTCGTCCATCAAGAACGCCACAGGCTCACGCACCATCGCGCGCCCAAGCGCCACCCGCTGCCGCTGCCCACCGGACAATTGACCAGGCTTGCGCTCCAGCAGCGTATGGATTTCGAGGATCTCAGCCGCCTCCTCCACCCGAGCGGCAATGCGCTTGCGCGCCCCGCGAGAGATCAGCGGCCCCACCACAGGCAACCGGCCAAACGCGCTCAACTCACGCTGAACCAGCGGCGTTGCCATGTTCGCCGCCACCGACAAGTGCGGGTAGAGCGCGTAGGACTGAAACACCATCGCAAGGTCGCGATCGGCCGCCCGCACCCCCGTCACATCGCGTCCCCCGATGGACACGGTGCCCGCATCAGCGGCCTCCAGGCCGGCAAGAATGCGCAAAAGTGTTGATTTGCCGCAGCCCGACGGCCCCACCAGCGTCAGGAATTCCCCGGCCCGGACCTCAAGATCGACATCGTGCAACACGGGCGTCGCGCCAAAAGCCTTGGCAATCCCGCGCATTGTCAGCGTCGCCGCTTCTGCCATCGCCCACACCCCGTGAATGCGCGCAGTTGGCAGAAGTTACGTAACGGTTAAGTGACGTCACATGAGTGTTGCTCATACGTGGTTGAAAATGACGAGGAGGATCAGCCCGATGCAGATCAACCCTCATCGCATTCGCGCCTTTGCCGTCGCCGCGCGCGAGGGCAGTTTTTCGGTCGCCGCCACGCGGCTCGGGATCAGCCAGTCGGCGGTCTCACACCACATTGCGGCGCTGGAAAAGGATGTGGGTGCACAGGTGTTTCACCGCGCCCGCACGGGCCTCGAACTCACCCCCGCCGGCCGCACGCTGCACGAGCTTGCCGACCGCTGGTCGCTGCTTGAGGCCGCGCTCACCGAGCGCATCGTCGGCCTCGCGCAGCTCGACGTCGGGCACCTCAGCGTTGTCGCCAATTCGCCGCGGCCTGCGCTCGACCACATTGCAAGGTTCCAGGCGCGCTACCCCGGTGTTGATGTCAGCTTCTCGCTGCTTGCCTGGACGAGCGCGATGGAGCGCCTGCGCGGCCGGACCGTGGACGTTGGCATTGTCACCGAACCCTCTCGGCTCGACGGATGGAAGGCCACGCCCATCGGTGCTGAGCGCTACTGCGCCTATTTGCGCGCCGACGATCCGCTCGCCGGGAGCGCTTCAGTTTCCCTGGAACAGCTCGCGGCGGACCGCACCGTGCTGTTGCCCGAACAGGGATCGTTCACCCGCCGCGCCGTCAGGCAGCGTTTGTCGCGCCTCAAGCTCACACTGCCGCGGACGATGGAAATCACCACCTTTCCCCTCATCCGCGAGGCGGTGTTGCAGGGCATCGGCGTCGGCGTGTTCTTGTCGGGAGCGACCCATCGCGACGATCCCATCGTCACCGCTCCCATCGAGGAGATGCCCGAGGAGCACGCAACAGTCCTCGTCACGCGTCACGAGGGCGGGCATTTGGCCGCCGTCAGAGCGTTCGCCGACATGGTCGCGGAGGCTGACGAGCCCTCGCGCCATGGCTGAGCACAGAGAGCGACAGTCGTTACTGACTTGAATTGATCGGACTGCGGGAGATGATGAGACGTAAGGTACTCGGTTGACCGTTCGAAAGTTCGATTGCGATTGGCCTCGGGCCGGTGACATCACCCAGTTCGATGTCGGCACTCAAACCGCCAGTCAGTACACTCGAGCACGCCGGCGCAGCTTCCATGACGTTCGAGGGGATGACATCGCGGTTTTTCTGTTTAAGGCCGACCAACCTATCCGGTTCAGTGGCATAGATAAGGTAGGTCCCATCCTCTACGATTGGGAAATGGATGTAAGCAATAGCATCATCTGGGAGCGCCACATCGATCGGAATGTTTCTCGGCGCATGGTGTGCCGGAACAAAATCTTCGAAGAGCTCAAGTGCCGGTGCGACGGTGTAGGCTGCACCATCGATCGCAAACTGTTGACACATCACGGCTGCCGTATCTGTCGCACGAGCCGTATTTGAACTCCAAGCCACCATGGCAACCGCCGCCAAACACAAAGACAATCTCATTGCCTCAAACCTTTCGATGCGTCGCCAGCACTGTCGCTCCACATACGTCTATCGGCGTATGGTCCACGAGTCCACGCGTGGCGAAGTCCGAACTCAGGCTCCCTCCCACGTCTTGAGCGAGGTGGCGAGCTCAGCCGGCGTCATCGCATGTCAACACAGCGGCTGCATGCCAGAGCAGCATGATTGGCCACGCTAAGAACAGCATTCAGGCGCAGAAAAGATGTAATTGGCGGTTCGCCATTGGTTTTCGCCAAGACATCGACTGAACTACATCAAGAGAAGCCTGGCAAGCGCCCGCGGATGCAGAACCCTAGGCCAACGCGCTGAGACGATGACGCCATTCCTGCGCCCTATCTCCGAACCGTCGCCCTGGTCCCACAAACAGAAAAGCAAGCAAGGTCAGCGCTTGCAAACACCATTGCGGCAACGCCGTCCTAATCTCATCGACCTTCGGCAATCGCCGAACCATTGCCGAACACTTTGTCGCGTCCCTGCTCGGCAAGATCCCTTACACGCTGACCAGGTGCGGCTACAGCGTCGTGAGGACCGAAGTGTTCGACCATCGCAGGATCGGCTGCGATCAAGCCAAGACGATCAAAGGCGGCGCAGCCTGCTCGGGCCCGCCAATCAAGGCGTTAGCGAAGCACCTCCGCCACATTCCACTCGCTCCGCACGCGGCACGTGCGCCCGGCTCATGGCCTCGGCTTGGCTCACCCCCGCGGCCGGAAGGTTGGCCCCATCGGCGGCAACAGGTGGCATTGCGAGGAGCGTAATCGTTGAGGGCTGAGGCCTAAGCGCTGACAGGCCTGCCACTTCCTCTCGCCCTCGTTGAGCTCAACGCCATCCCATCCCTGAGTGGAGTGACCGGCGACTATGGACAGTCCCGCGCCGTCGCGGAAAAATGTTTGAACCGCTCAGCGCCAATGAGCGACCAACACTGCGAGATCTGCGCAGGCGGGTGAGTGGAGGCTTATGAATATGGCGGACCGGGAGGACGACGACCCCTTACAAGCGTTCGTCCGCGGCCGGCTCCCGGACGCGGAGGCGGAGCGGCTGGGATCAGACTTGGCCTGGGACCCACACCTAGCGGCAGAACACCGGCTCGTCGAAGCGCTCAACCACGTCGACCCCGCACCGCATCCATTTCCTGGCGCGTTTGGCTGGGCCCGCCTGTCCCGCGCCATCGACGAAGAACGCCCCGCACAAGAGCGCCCCAAAGCCCTCTGGCGCCGGCAAGTCCCCGTTTGGCAGGCCGCTGCGTGCATCTTGGTGGTCGTCCTCGCACTCCCAATGGGATCGCAGTGGATCACAAACACGCCAGATTCCGCGCGCTTTGTCCCAGCAACCGGCCCCACGACTGCTCAACCCGGTGCGAGCGAAACACCTGTTCAACAGGCCTCGGCAACTGTACGCATCGTATTTGCGCCAACCGCAACGGCACAGGCCATCTCTGACGCGCTGCAAGCCACAGACGCCACCATTGTCGATGGCCCGTCAGCGATCGGCTTCTTCACACTCGCGTTCGCTACCGATGACGCGCTTGCCGCGGCTTTGCCACAATTTGCCGATATGCCCGCCGTGATTGAGCTGATCGACCCCCAATAAGCCTTCAGCGGCCGACAAGCGGCGCCTAGCGCTCGTTCGGCTCCATCCCATGGGTCGGAGGCGATAAAGACCGGGCGATTGCGATGTCGAAACCAGACGATCTGCCGTTTCTCATCGGGCGAATCGCGGCCGGCGACAAACGTGCCATGAAGGCGTTCTACGAGGCCATCGGCCCTGACATTCACCGCTTTATCCAGACCCGTCTGCGAGACCCCCACGAGGCGGCCGATGCGTTGCAAGAGACTATGCTGGATGTTTGGCGGCAGGCGGAACGGTTCGAGGGACGCTCGTCCGCCCGAACGTGGGTGTTCGCCATTGCCCGTAACAAGGCCGTCGACCGCATCCGCAAAGCGCCCATAGCCGTTGCAGAGCCGGACGAGACAATCGCAGACGACCGACCAAATCCCCATGACTCCATAGAGGCGTTGGACGACGCGGATGCTCTTCACCGCTGCATGGGAACACTATCGCAAGTCCATCGCGCTGCAATCCACCTCGCCTACTTCCAAGACATCTCCTACCCGCAGATCGCTGCCATCGAAGCATGCTCCGTGGGGACCGTGAAGACGCGAGTTTTCCACGCGAAACGGCTACTCCTGCACTGCCTGTCCCACACTGGGGCCAGGCTCCGCGCGCAAGCTCTGAGCAAGTAGTATCGGGCAGCGGCCCGGCTCCCAGACTGGCGTCCGTTCGAGCCCCATTTGTGCGACCTGAGCACGGTTTCTCTGGAAACACGATGCGAGACGCCAGCCTTTACAGGATCCCTCACTCCTCGCTGGGGGAATTTTGGGTTCAAACGCCGCCCACACCGAACGGCCCCGTCGGGGGAGGCGCAAGGGGGAATTCGCTTTCTCTGGCGGCGCCGCATTTCGCAGTCCCTACAGTTTTTGGGTGGTGCAGCCGCCATCGATAAGCTCACCCAATCGCCCCAATAAGCAATTGTAAAAGCGACGTTTTTCGCCTCGAACCTGTGCCCCGCAT
>CAKZYH010000164.1 GCA_937884725.1 uncultured Paracoccaceae bacterium | reverse complement strand
ATATCCTCGCTCTCCAACGCGCTGGAGAGCTTGGCGAGCCAGGTCGATACCTGGCCGACTGGAGCGATAACGTCCACGGTGTTTCCTTCCCATGTTCTTTATTGGAGTGAGATCGGATCCGGGCGCTGCCGCGGGCCACGTCTCACTCACGGGGGACAGGATTATTCACCGGCGGAGCGGTGGCAACAGGCGGTTTGTGTCTGGGATTACGCCGTCCGCCCGGCGCTTCGTGTGGAACACGCCAGTCATGAGGGTCTGCCCGAATGATGAGGGCGTGAGCTAAAGTTCTCTCGTGAACCGCTCGGCGAACTTGTGGGCAATGGGTGGAACGCGGCCAACGATGCGGATGCCAGTCTCCATAAGTGTCCGTCGCCATGGGCTATCGCTCATAACGTTGCGGCGCCTGTCTTCGCTAAACGCGATGGTCTTCTTTCCCACCGCATGTCGGACGGCTGAGTACTCGGCCAACGTGCCAGCCGTCAGTCTTTCGGCGAAGTCGGCCGCGTCAGCAATTCCTAGGTTCATCCCACGCCCACCGGCCGGTGAATGGCAATGGGCAGCGTCGCCGGCGAGATAAACGCGGCCTTTGCCATACTGGGGTGTCTGCCGGACAGATAGTGTGAACGCTGCCGACCGACGCAGCTTTTCGACGGGCATCTTCACCGGCAGTGAGGCGAGCGCATCTTCGGTCGAGGAGATGACGCGGAACCTGGTGGGGGCCATGGGCGCGACGACCACGACGTTGCCGCCTGGGATCAAAAAGCGGCGAAACACCGTAGGTTCAAGCCACTCAGAGGTCTCGACATCGGCGATTGACCATTTTCCCGGGATGTCGAAGCCGTCAAAGGGCAAACCGAGGATTTGGCGGACAGGACTTCGAACACCATCGGCACCGAGTAAGTAATCGAATTTGGCCTGTGTCCCGCCGAAACTGGCTGTTACGGAGCGTTCATCTTGGCGGAACGCCTCGAGCGGGGTCCCGTAGGACACTGAGACGCCCATGGCGTTTAATGCGTCGCTCAGATGGGCCTCGGTCCGATCCTGTGGCAGGCCCAGGATCGTATCGTGGCCATCGGCAGACCGGCCAAACGGGATGCGGGTAATCTCCTTCGCCTCATGGTAAAGCGCGATGGCTGAGATGCGCACTGCTTCCTGTCGGATGCGATCCGCAACGCCGGAGGCGTGAAGGATCTGCATGCTTGCGGGAAGTATTCCGACGGCGCGGGACAGTTGAGAGGTGCCGGGACGCTTTTCGATGATGGTCACCTGGTGGCCGAAACGGGCGAGTTCCACCGCGGCCGTGAGCCCGGTGGGGCCTGCACCGACAATCAAAATGGTCTTGCTCACGTCGTTTTTGCCTTCGTCTCGAACGCCATACAGCCGATCGCGGCAGCGGAACTTTGCGGGCTTTATGGGCCAGTGTCACGGTTGATTTAAGCGCTTGCCGCCGCGAAAGCGGGGCGCGGTGGCAGGGTGAGGTGGGCGGTCATTGTGCCATGGCAATGTCGAACACGACCGATGCTGCGCAGGCGCCCCCCAGGTGAATGGCAGAGGCGGTCGACTGATGGTTGGAGTAGATGAGGTCCCCGGTTGCGTAGATGCCGGTGCGCGACGACCGGTAGGCGTCGTCGACCACAACCTCACCCTGGTCGTTCAGCGCAAGGTCAAGGTCGGCGACGATGGGCGGCACGGTCATCTTCGGCCACCAGATGAACGCGGCGCGGGGTACGGTGCGGCCGTCGGCAAGTTCAACACCGTGCATCCGCTCGCCATTGCCAACGATCCGGCGGATTGGTGTCGTCTCAACGCCAATTCCCTTGCGTGCCAGGTCGGCTTTGCGTGCCGCGTCCATCTCGATGTCTGGGTCCATGAAAACGATCAGGTCATCCGACCACATGCGGTAGATCTCAATGACGGAGGTCATCTCGGGTCGGTTGACCACCACGCCCCACGGTTTGTTGCGATCATCGTATCCGCCGCAGTAAGGGCAGTTGTGAATACTTTTGCCCCAATACTCGGCAAATCCATCGACGTTGGGATAAAGGTCAATTCTGCCACAAGCCAGTATGATGCGAGAGACCGTGATGGGATCGCCAGTGGATGGCGTGAGGGTGAAGCACTCGTGCAGGGCGCCCGCAACGCTAGAGACATCTGCGGTTTGAAACTGCGTCAAGCCGTAGCCGGTTAGCTCTGAGCGGATCGTTTGGCGCAGCGCACTCGGGGCAATCCCGTCGTGGCCGGGCAGATTGCCGATGGCGGTGGATGCGGCGTTGCGGGCGGGCGCGGGTGCATCAAAGACGACGGATTGCACGTTTGCCCGGGCGAGCGTGAGCGCGGCGCTGAGTCCTGCGGGGCCACCTCCCACGATGGCAACAACGTTGTCCGCTGTCACAGAAATTCCTCCTCGCGCGGCAAGCGTTCTAGCACGAAACTCTTCAATCACGCTTTGGCTAAAGCCTAGCGAGTGGCCAGGTCCGCTGGGACAGCGATCACCGTTGGCACTTCTGATGGGGGCATTGCGATGTTTGCGTCGGCTTTGGGCTGGGGTCGTCAGCGAGGGCTACCTGATCTCCCGTTCGCACTTTTCTCATCGGCTGAGTGTCACCGATGCTGCAATTTGGGAGGCCTCTCGAGATCTTAGGGTGTGTTGCTGAGAGATTATGTGTTGATCCGGTCGGTTAGAGTTTCTGTGGGTGTTGTGGTGGTCATGTCAGAGGCGGGCTCACTTCTCACGCGGGCTCACTGCCCACGATGCTTGGATCAGCTCTTGGCATAATCAATCAGCCACCTCGCTTTTCTAGATGGTCGATTGCCCAGGCCCCATGAGTTCTTCGGGCACCCAGTGTGCAAGTATTGGGGCGCTCGCTGATTTAGCACCGCTGCCACATTCTGATCTGGCAGGCCCCTGCATCAGCAGGTGTCGGTACGATCGTGCCTGCCGCTACCGTGAGGGCGACAATGGCGCACATGAGTGCGACGGCGGGTTTTGAACGGCGTTTCATGGCCAGTCGTTTCCTTGTTTGAAGCACCACCAATTGGTGCCGCCTCAAACTGGGGATCGGCCACTCTTTTCCATGTGATCAAAGTCACGACAGTGCGGGGAGTGCCGACTTACTGATTTCCAGTTAGCGACGTCGTGGTTTAATGTTCCCAGATCTCATGCTGCGAAAGAGTTATCCCTGCCCCGCGCGCGCACTCCTACTGTGACCGCGCCCACAAGGTGACGGGCCAATCGCGCAGGCCTCCACGACGGACGACTTGTAAAGGAGCCAGATGACCCGGTGTCAGAAACACCGCCGCCGCGCTGCAAAGGGTGCTGAGGGAGAGCTGCCGGCCTCAGTTCACGTCGCGCGAGAGGCGGCCGCCCACTCGGCAGTGGCCCAAAGGGCGATCGCCAAGAGGCGGGGCGAGGCGCAGAAGCGGCGTCACGCTGAGCACAGAGCGTTGCTGGCCAGCCTTGATGATATTCGAAAAACCGCCAACGCCCTATCAAGGGCGGCGCCGGCGGCGCATGAGGAGAACGCTCAGGCCGCTGGCGCGGCGCTGAGCTCTTCGCCGAGCCGCTCAAACCAGGCGATCACCTGAACGCGGTGGGCCTCGCCCCATGACTCGACGAACTTTTGCGTTGCCGAATTGCCCTCATCGGTGAGCTCGGCAATGCGCGCGGCCACATAGTCCGGCGTCGGCGTGATCTTGCACAATTCGACAATGCAGTGCCGCCAGTCCTCGTACGTCGCCAACCCACGCTCAGCCATCACACTCGCTCCTCAGTTCATCGGCCGCGGCAACGGCGCCTCAAACGATTGCTTCGGTGCATCCTCTACCTCAGCCACGGGGTCGATCACCAGCAAAAGCCGCGTCTCTCCTGTCCCCGCGATGGGGGGAGAGCGGTGGCGCAAGTCCGGCAGGGGGGCATTGGGCCACTCGGTTCCGCGCAGAACGACTGCGGACCCGGTCGGCACCGTCGCGATCGGGTCGGGATCAGCGCCATCGCGGGTCAGGCCGTATTGCGTCCCCGTCCCGCGGTAGGTGCAGATGAGGCGCGCGGGGACAGCGTCGATGTGGAACTTGGGGCACATGTTGGCTGTGACGACATCGAGCCTGACCCGAATTTTTTGGGTGCCGAGGAGGTCGCCGAACGCGTCCGCCAACGCGCCGACATCATCGACAAGCGCGTTGCGTTCAGCGCACTGCGGTGTGCCGCAGGCGTTGCAAACCTCATCGACTGTTCTGCGCACATCGCCCGTGCGCAGCACCAGCCGCGCCGTGGGCAGCTGTTCGGTCGGGAGTCCGTCGAGCCACGCCTCGACGCCCTGAGGGGCAGCCCGCTGCCATAAGACAGCGGCACAGTCAGGATCCCGGATCGCGGTGAGGCCGGCGGCATCGTGGGCGACCCGCACGCCGCGTACCGCATCTTCCAACACCGCGTCGGCGAGCGACATTAGGCGGCCTCGGGGCGCTGCCAGCGAGGGAAGGGGTCGGGCAGGACCGGCAGCGTCCCCACGCTCGCGGCGTCCGCTTCGGGCAGGAGCGCATCGTCAAGGCGCGCCTTCATGGCAGGCCAATCGATACCGAACCCGATAAACACGATTTCCTGCCGTCGATCGCCCCATGGCTCGGCCCAACGCTCCGCAGCGTATTGGCGAAACGTTTCGGTGTCGGGCCAACGCTCCTTGGGGACGGACGCCCACCAATTGCCCAGCGGCTCAACGCTTTTAAGGACGCCTGCCAACGAAAATTCTGCGACCCAATCGGGGCGCGTCGCGAGCCAAAAGTGGCCTTTGGCGCGGATCACACCGGGCAGCGGGCCGTCCAAGATGGCTGCGATTTTCTGGGGCACGAAGGGGCGGCGGGCACGATAGACGTAGCTCGTCACGCCATACTCTTCGGTTTCAGGCACGTGCTCGGCGAAGCCGTAGAGCTCTTTGGCCCACATGGGGTGCTCGTGGGCGCGTTCGAAGTCGAACAGGCCGGTGTCGAGGATCTCGCCCGCCGGGGCGTTGGAGAAGCACGTCTCGATGATCTTTGCGTCGCCGTTGAGGCTGCGGATGATCTTGCGGGCAGCATCCACCTGATGCGGTTCGGCGTCGTCGACCTTGTTGAGGATGACGACGTCGGCGAACTCGATTTGGTCGGTGAGGAGATGCACCAGGGTGCGCTCGTCTTCTTCGCCAGTCGTTTCACCGCGATCGCTCAGAAAATCGAAGCTCGAATAGTCCTTCAGTAGGTTCACTGCATCGACGACCGTCACCATTGTATCGAGGCGGGCGATATCGGACAGGCTCTCACCGTGCTCGTCGCGGAATTCGAACGTGGATGCGACAGGGAGGGGTTCGGAGATGCCGGTGGATTCAATGAGGAGGTAGTCGAACCGGCCTTCCGCGGCGAGGCGGCGCACTTCGGCGAGGAGGTCGTCGCGCAGCGTGCAGCAGATGCAGCCGTTGGACATTTCCACCAGCGTCTCGTCGGTGCGGCTCAGCTCGGTGTCGGCGCGGACGAGGTCGGCGTCGATATTCACCTCGGACATGTCGTTCACGATCACGGCGACGCGGCGGCCCTCACGGTTGTTGAGGACGCGGTTGAGGAGGGTCGTTTTGCCGGCCCCCAGAAAGCCCGAAAGGACGGTGACGGGCAGGCGCGTGTCATGAGCGTTCATTCAAGTCGGCCTTGTGCGCTCGGGGCGATGGATATGACCCCGGGTGAGGAACGAAATTGATCTGTTGGCACGGCAATGCGCAGCCCTGACCGCGGCGCCAAAGGGACGACGGCGCAGTCGGGCTAGCGGCACCCGCCATCCTTCAGACTCTGTTATAATATAACACGTCCGGGTGTTCCAGTGCAGATTGGAGTTACTCCACTTCGATCTGGAAAACTCTGGGGATTAATGTGCGGGTGGGGGCCATCCGCGCATGGCTGTTCAGCGTTAGCTGCGCCTTCGCAAGAGCGACCAATCTGTGATCGTGGTCACGGCAACCGGCTCAAAAGGCGACTAAATTCCAAAGATCAGACACGTTTCCCACGCCGGTTGGCTTTGCAGGCTTGAACCATGACCGACAAAACGTTCAGCAGCTACAAGGACAGCTACACCAGTGGCGACGACGCCGATGACCTGTGGTTCAGCGACGGCTTCGGCAAGGTCTACACCAATGACGGCGACGACTTTGTGGGCGCGAGCTCTGACTCCGGCACGCTGTTCATGGGGGAGGGCAACGACAGCCTCTGGGCCTATGCCGATCTGGACTATGTGGACATGGGCGATGGTGACGACCTGGTTTACCTCTTAACCAGCGGCCGCACGGATCTCGATGGGACCACCGACATCGCTTACCTCAACCTTGGCGACGGCGATGATGTGGTCAAAAAGCTCGATTACACAGGCACCATCACGCAGCTCTATGCGGGGGATGGCGACGACAAGATCAATCTTGATGACGCGCTTTATGTCAGTCTCGGCAATGGCGATGACACTCTGAACGGCGACGACGTGAAATGGATCGACGCTGGCGACGGCGACGACACCATCACGTTGTCCGGCGATACCGAAATCGTGGACCTTGGCGACGGCGATGACTCGCTGACGCTGACGATCACAGACGACGATGACAACTTCTACTTCACAGTGAGCATCGACGGTGGCGAGGGCGACGATACGCTCGACCTTTATGTGGATGACGGCGCGAATGTTTCATTCACCGACACGACCGTGACCATCCAAAATGGGTCGGACACCACTGTGATTGACTATGTTGACCTTGAGGAGATTACCATTTGGGAGGGCGATAACCCTGGCGTCACCGTCCTTACTGATTTCCTGGCGTAGGCAGTGCTGATCAGGCGCAGTTGACCGGCCACTCCACTGCCTAGCACTGTTTCGCCCGACAGCGAGCGGCAAGACGAGGCGGGGTACATATGCGCAGCCAGGCAAGGGTCGTGGTAATTGGCGGCGGCATCGCGGGCTGCGCGGCGCTCTACCATCTCACGCAAGAGGGGTGGACCGACGTGATGCTCATCGAGCGCGATGAGCTTACCTCCGGCACCACCTGGCATAGTGCGGCGCAGGTTACGAACTTTGGCATGAACCAGACGATGGTCGGGCTTAAGAGCCACTCCATCGCGCTCTATCGCGAGCTTGCGGCGGACCCCGAATATCCGGTGGGCTACAATTACGGCGACGGCGGCATTCGGCTTGCGAACACCGAGGCGCAGATGGACGGGTACCGCCATTTTGCGTCGATGGCGGCGGGGATGGGTGCCGAGTTTGAGGTCATCGATGCTGAGGAATGCGCGCGCCGGCATCCCCTGATCAGCACCGAGAACCTTTTGGGCGGCCTTTGGGATCCGACTGATGGGCACATTGACCCGGCGCAGCTTTGCCAGGCGCTTGCCCGCAGAGCGCGGCTGGCCGGCGCTGAAGTGAACCGCTTCACGCCGGTGACAGGGCTGACACAGCACGCGGACCACAGCTGGACCGTGCACACCACGAAGGGGGATGTGACGGCGGAGATTGTCGTCAACGCAGGCGGATATCGCTGCAACGAGATCGGCGCGATGATGGGGGTGAGCCATCCGGTTGCGTCGATGGAGCATCAGTATTTTCTGACTGAGGACATTCCGGAGGTGGCTGCGGCGGTAGAGGAGGGGCGGCGCATTCCGCTGCTGCGCTGCCCGATCAGCGACTATTATTCCCGGCAGGAGAAGAATGGGCTGCTGATCGGTTTCTATGAGCAGGACTGCCGCACGTGGGGGATGGACGGGATCGACCCGCACTTTTCCAGCGCGCTTTGCCCGGACGATATCGACCGGGTGACAGACGTGTTGATGGGGGCGTTTGAGCGGATGCCGACCATCATGGAGACCGGCATTCGGCAGATCATCAATGGGCCGATTACGTACACCATCGATGGCGCGCCGCTGGTGGGGCCGATCCCGGGTAAGCGCAACGCGTACTGCATTATTGGGTTGCGCGCGGGGCTTGGGGAGGGCGGGGGCCATGGCCGGATGCTCGCCCAGCAGATTGTGCATGGCGAGGCGGAGTACGACACGTGGGTGATCGATCCGCGGCGGTTTACGGGGCACGCGAGCGTTGAGCTAACCTCGCTGAAGGCAATTGAGGACTATCAGAACGAGTTTCGCTTTCATTTTCCGCACGAGCATCGACCCGCGGGGCGGCCGATGAAGACGACGCCGCTCACTGCCGTTTTGGAGGCTGAGGGCGGCGAGATGGGGTTAGTGAACGGGTGGGAGCGGCTCGATTTTGTAAAGCCGTCGGCTGACTTTCACGAAACGCTGGGGTTCCGCTTTAACGAGGTCGATGAGGTTGTCGGCGAGGAAGTGCGCCGGGTGGCGAGCGCTGTGGGGCTCACCGAAGTTTCGGGCTTTAACCGGTTTGAGCTGACCGGGCGGGACGTGCACGCGTTCCTCGACCGGATGGTGTGTGGGGCGGTGCCCCGCAAGGCTGGGCGGGTTGGGCTTGGTTATCTGCTGAATGACCACGGCGCGCTAAAGGCTGAGGCGACGATTGCCAACCTTCCGGCCGCGGATGGGATGCCGGACCGGGTTTGGTATGGCTCGGCGGCGGCGAGCGAGTTTCACGATATGGACTGGCTGGTGAGTCACTTGGGGTGCGATGAGGATGTCGGGATCCGATCGCTCACCAACAGCCACACGACGCTGGTGCTCGCGGGGCCAAAATCGCGCGATGTGTTGTCGGCTGTAGCGCGCGGGGATTGGTCGAAAGAGGCGTTCCCGTGGCTTTCGGTGCGCGAGGCGTTTGTGGGGATTGCGCCGGCGACGGTGCTGGCGGTGAGTTTTTCCGGCGAGCTGGCGTACGAGATCCATGTGCCGAACCAGAACCTTGCGGCGGCCTACACCGCGCTGCGCCGGGCGGGGGAGGCGCACGGCCTTGGGCTATTTGGCGCGCGCGCGGTGGAATCGATGCGGCTGGAAAAGGGCTTTTTGCACTGGAAGGCCGACATTTTGACCGAGTTCGATCCGTTTGAGACCGGTCTTGAGCGCTTCGTGAAGCTGCAAAAGCCGGGCTTTGTCGGCAAGGATGCTCTGCTTGATCGAGCGGAGGCTGGGCCTTCCCGCAAGCTCGCGACCCTGGCGCTCGACAGCGCCGTTGCGCCGGCACGGGGCGGGGCGTCGGTGCGTTCTGAGGGGCGCATTGTAGGGACGGTGACGTCGGGCGACTGGGGGCACAGGACAGGGTTGAACCTTGCCTATGCGTTTTTAGAGCCTTTGCAGGCCGAGGTGGGCACCCAGATGAGCGTTGACGTAATTGGTGAGGCGACGCCTGCGCGGGTGATCGAGAAGAGCCCCTATGATCCAAGCTTTGCGCGGATGAGAGGCTGATCCGCAAATCTCACTCTGGAAAAGTTCTAAACAAGGACCTACATGCGGTCTCAGACGCCAGCACGCGGCGAACGCTGCGGCTGGTGATGTGGGACCTAGAGAAACCGTTTGGAATTTTTGAAATGCACCCGACGAGCCATGATCTTTCCAGCCAGACACGCCAGGCTGTGTGCGGTATCTTGCAGGCTCAACTGGTCGATGCCATCGACTTGAGCTCGCACTTGAAGCAGGCGCACTGGACCATGCGCGGCCCTAACTTCATTGGGCTGCATACTCTTTTGGACACGCTCTACACCCAGGTGTCGGATCAGGCCGACATGGTGGCCGAGCGCATCGCAGCGCTTGGCGGCCAGGCCGAGGGCACTGTGGACGTTTCGGCGAAGGACTCGCGCCTGCCGCGCTATCCGCTGAACATCGTGTCGCCGAGCGACCACATTGAGACGTTGTCTCGGTCGCTGGCTGCGTATGGCAAGACCGCGCGCGAAGGGATCAACGCCTCGAGCGATGCGGGCGATGAGGGGACGGCGGATCTGTTCACCGAGATCGTGCGGGCGGCCGACAAGTCGCTCTGGCTGATCGAAGCCCACAAGCCGGTCGCCTGACGGAGACCAACGCTTTGCGTCGGTGCTGGCCCCGCTGTGGCGGGGGCGGTGCCGGCGCATTGTCATCTTTGCGGTAACACATCGGAAACCCCGACGGCGGATAAGTGGCCAAAGAGCGTTTCTTTGGCGCCAGTTCGGAGAGTTTTGTGTTGCGTGTCGCCGATCTGCCCCAAGGCATCGCGCGCCGTCCTGGCGCGCTCTTCATCCCTTCTGCGCGTCGACGACGCTCGGCGCCGCGGGTTTTGATCGCTACCACATGTTTGGTGTTTTTGTTCGCCGGCACCACCGCCGATCAGTCCGTGCTGGGCGGTATCGCGGCGGAGCGCCCGACCTGGGCGACAGCGCTGCGGGCGGCGGACCCTGGCGTTGCGCTGTCGCCGAACTTGGCCATCGCCGGGGGCGTTGCGAGCGTCGCGCCGGTAGAGGGGCGAGACGCGCGGGCGGTGAAGGGGGACCGGCGGGCGAGCCCGCTGACGGCGCCGCCAAAGTCCACCTGGCATTTGCCATCGATGCTGGCCGTCGCCGATCCTGAGATGCTGCCGCGGACCGGGTTCGAGGCCAAGGTTGAGGCAGAGCGGCGGTCGGGCTCAGCGCCTGGGCACGAGGGGGTGCCATTGGTGAGGCAGGCGTCGGCGACAGCGCTCGGCTACGCGCCGGATCGCGTCGATATCGCGGTGCCGTTTGGGCTTTTGATGCGCGGCGAGCTTCCCCACGGCATCTCAGGCGATGGGCGCGATCATTGGTGGTCGGACCGTCCGTTGCCCAAGTCGGTGACGAGCAAGAAGTCGAAGCGGTGTTTGGCCGAGGCCATCTACTTCGAGGCCCGCGGCGAGAGCGTTTTGGGGCAAGAGGCTGTGGCGCAGGTGATCATCAATCGGGTGAAGAACCCAGCCTATCCGGATGATGTTTGCGGCGTCGTTTATCAGAACAAGCACAAGTTCAATCGCTGCCAGTTCACATTCGCCTGCGATCGGATCAAGGACCGCGTCAACGATCGGCGGGCGTGGGCGACGGCGGTGGCGATTGCTGAGCGCTACGCCAAAGGGAAGGCGTGGCTGCCGCAGGTGGGGGCGGCGACGCACTACCATGCCGATTACGTCTCGCCGCGGTGGGCGCGGATGATGCGGCGGACCAAGACTATCGGCAAGCACATCTTCTACATCACCCACGGTGGCGGCTGGACCTGAGGTTTGCCGCCTTCGGCGCCCGCCGAGCATGGCTGCTGCGCGGGTGCTTATTTTTGCGGCTTGGTGGAGGCGCGTTCGGTAAGTTGACGGGCTGGGATTGAGGAGGCTCGTCATGACAAGGTTTCCGCTACCTCTGATCATCGCCTGTGGCTGCGCGATTGCGCTGCTTGGCTTTGGGCCGCGATCTGCGTTCGGCCTGTTCCAGGCGGACCTTGCTGAAATGCGTCCCTGGGGGCGCGAGGCCTTCTCGCTCGCGTTTGCGATCCAGAACCTGATGTGGGGGATCGGGCAGCCGCTCTGTGGGGCGATTGCGGACAGGTATGGGTCGTGGCGTGTGCTGGCGGTGGGCGGGCGGCTTTATGCGCTCGGGAACGCGG